>JAPYWO010000063.1 GCA_028276305.1 Candidatus Thermokryptus sp. | reverse complement strand
GCAGGGCAAAGATTGATTCGGTAACAAGTTTGAAGATAGATCGTAATATAAATAGTGAAATTCAGAAGTTGCTCTTTGATCATCTGCGTGAGCATGTTGAGGAGTCGTTGAATTTGAAATCGCTTGAGATTTACAATAAACTGAAACAAAGTTGAGTTTTCGCCTGTTATATTTTATTGAATTGATCAAAAAAACAAAAACTTTCAGGAGGCAAGTAAAAAATGACGAAAAAGCAGGTAGCTGGAGCCATAGCACTTGTCCTTGCTGGCTTTTTATTTGGCGTTATCTTGATGTCAGGATTCAATGCTATTAAAACAACGGTTGCCCTTGATTCACCCATCATTGGGTCACAGGATAAACCTTTAGGTACAAAATTTGACCCACTTTCAACGCAAGATGCCTTCGTTCAAGTAGCAAAGGAAGTTATTCCAACGGTTGTTTCAATTAAAGTTGTAGCGAAAAGTGAGTCAAAAAAAGCACCGTTTGATTTTTTCCATTTCTTTGGTCCCGATTTTGAATTTAAAATCCCAGAGCCAAGTCCTCAAGAGGGTATGGGTTCTGGTGTGATAATCACAAAGGATGGATATATACTGACGAATAATCATGTTGTAGAAGGCGGTGAGAAAGGGAGTATAACTGTAACCCTTTATGATGGAAGGGAGTTCAAAGGTAAATTGATCGGGAGAGATAAGTTGACCGACCTTGCTGTTGTTAAGATTGAGGCAAATGATTTACCTGTTGCACGACTTGGGAATTCGGATGATGTTCAAGTTGGGCAATGGGTTTTGGCGGTTGGGAATCCGCTTGGATTTAACTTAACAGTCACTGCTGGGATTGTTAGCGCATTGAGTAGAAATCTTGGGATAATCAGGGAGACATATGGGGTTGAAAATTTCATTCAAACAGATGCTGCGATAAATCCCGGAAACAGCGGTGGTCCACTTGTCAACCTTAGGGGTGAGGTTATAGGGATAAATACGGCGATCGCATCAAGGACTGGGTATTATCAAGGTTATGGCTTTGCTATACCGATTAATCTTGCGAAAAAAGTAGCCGAGGATATCATAAAATATGGCAAAGTTAGACGTGGGGTATTGGGTGTTCAGATAACACAAATTGATGAGGCAACCGCAAAGGGATTTGGTCTTGATAAACCGAAAGGAATCCTTGTTCAAGATGTGATTTCTGGAGGCGCAGCTGAAGAAGCAGGGATTAAAGCTGGAGATATAATACTTGAATGCGATGGGAAGGAAGTTAACAGACCTGGTGAACTTCAAGAGATAATCGCAAGGAAGAGCCCAGGTGATAAGGTCAAGTTGAAGATTTATAGAGAAGGTAAAATTTTTGAAGTGACAGCGACATTGAAACCAAGAAAAGAGGATGAAGAGGTTGCAAAGGTTGAAGATAAGGAACCACCAGTTAAGGAAGTTGAACCTGGGGTTTTAAATCTTGAAAAACTTGGGCTAACTGTGGCAAATCTTGATGATCAAGCGAGGGCTAAGTATAAAGTTAAAAATGGCGTGATAATTACTCGCGTTGAGCCGTATTCAGAGGCGTATGATAAAGATATAAGAGAAAATGATATAATCATTGAAGCAGATAGAAAACCGGTGAGAAATGTTGATGATTTTAAGAAAATCGTTCAGAGCCATAAATCTGGTGATGTTATCCTTTTGAGGATAAGGTCAAGCAATGGTCAAAATAGATATGTTGGTTTGAACATTCCGTAATGGATGTGAGGGCGTGCGAATGCACGCCCTTTTTATTTTATCCTTTGATATTTCCGATCGGTCTTAAAGCAGCGACTTTTCGTGAAATTCCAGCCCTATCAACTGCTTCAACGACATCGGAAATGTTTTTATAAGCAGCGCCTGCTTCCTCAACCAGTCCTGATTTTGACGCTGCTCTTACATAAATTCCGCGTTCCTCCATTTGCTTTATCAATTGGTTGTAATTTATCTCTTTCTTCGCCTTATGCCTGCTCATAGTCCTTCCGCTTCCGTGACAAGTTGAACCAAATGTCTCTTCCATTGCTCTTTTAGTCCCAACGAGAAGATATGAACCCGTCTCCATTGAACCACCGATAATTACGGGTTGACCAATGTCGCGGTAAATCTCGGCAAGTTCGCTATGTCCTGGACCAAAAGATCGGGTTGAGCCCTTTCTATGAACGAGAACTTTTTTAATTTTTTCGTCTATTTCATATTCCTCGGCTTTTGCTATGTTGTGTGCTACATCGTAGACGAGGTGCATTCCGAGTTCTTCTGGTGATTTTTTGAAAACTTTTTCAAATGCTTCTCTGACCCTGTGTAGAATTACTTGTCGGTTTGCAAACGCCATATTTGCTGCACAGAGCATGGCTGAGTAATAATCTTTTCCCTCTGGTGAATCAATCGGAGCGCAAGCAAGTTCCTTATCAAGAAGCGGTATTCCATATTTTTTCATCGCATCAAGGAAAACTTTTAAGTAATCTGTTGCGATTTGATGACCGAAACCACGCGAACCACAATGTATCATCACAACGATTTGTCCTTCCTGTTCAATCCCGAAAGCTTCGGCTACATTTTGGTCAAAGATTCTATCAACCACTTGAATTTCAAGGTAATGGTTTCCAGAGCCAAGTGTCCCAAGTTGATCAATCCCTCTTTCTCTTGCTTTTTTACTTACCTTTGATGGGTCTGCTCCTTTGATTGCACCATGTTCTTCAATCCTTTCAAGGTCTTCTTTCCAACCATATCCATGTTCAACACACCAGCGTGCCCCCTTGACCATCACCTCATCAAATTGAGAATTTGAAAGTTTGACAAATCCAGTTGCTCCAACGCCAGTTGGAACTGTTTGAAAGAGTAAATCAACTAGTTCTTTCAATTTTGGCTTTACTTCTTCAATTGTTAAGTTAGTTCTGACAAGGCGCATCCCGCAGTTGATGTCAAATCCGATTCCACCTGGTGATATAACTCCGTCTTCAAAATCAAACGCAGCAACTCCACCTATTGGGAATCCATAGCCCCAATGTCCATCTGGCATACAAAGGGCGTATTTTTGAATGCCCGGAAGACAAGCGACATTTGTAACTTGTTCAAAGACGCCTTCATCCATTGAATCAAGGAGTTCTTTTGTGGCGTAGATGCGAGCTGGAACTTTCATTCCTTTTTTATATGTCTGAGGTATTTCCCAAATTACCTCTGAAATTCTTTTTATCTCTTTTGGTGCTGGCATCTTTCAAGAGGGTGTTTTGTTTTTGAAGCGTAGATAATTTACGAAAAAAATAGGTTAAGCCAAAGTGTTAAATGGGTTTGCTTTACATTTCTTTTTCCCCCGAACTATGGCAAACGATGCAAGGTTTTTTCCAGTTGAAGTTTTCAAAATCAAAGACAAGCGCATAAGTTAAACCTTTATCACTCCAAGAAAGGATGTTTAAACCATCCCGTGTATCAAGGTAGAAATTTAATTCCTTGAATATGAACTTATTCTTTCCGTGCGGGGTTGCGCTCCTTGAAGGAGCGACGAGCAAAGTCATCGGTCGGTTATCCATCTCGTAAGAAACAAGAGCAGCGTAATCGTTGTTAAGTGCGACAAGCCGAGCGCCCTTGATTTTATATGGTTGCTTTGTCGGGTCAGGATAGCGAGGAAGACGGAAGTTGAAATTTAATTTGCCCGAAAACCAGTTTGATATTTCCGTCTCTGAAGATGTTTCAATTTCAAGTGGCAATTGACCACGGGTTTGTCTTATGTGATTTTCAATGGCAATTTCTGTGAAATCAGTTCGGGAAGAATAGAGAAAAGTCAAATAAAAACCGATGCCAACCAAGAGGGCTATAATTGCGAGTAAAATTGCAAATTTTGAGAAACTTTTTCTTTGCGGTTTGAAATCCTCAATCTGTGAAACCAATTCTTTTTTGAAATCCGAAAAATCAAACTTCACTTCGTCTTTCAAGATTTTTATTGAATCAACAAAGTCCCGTTGTTGCTTCAAAAGTTTTGAACATTCTGTGCACTTGTTTATATGCTGTTTAAATTGTTCAAGTTCTTCTCCTGCCAACTCTCCATCAAGGTAGAGATTTATCCATATTTTTATTGTTTTATGATCTATCATTTTCTTTTTTCTCGTAAATTTTTACGAAGTTTACTTTGAGTTTTTCTCTTGCTCTGTTCAGCCGTGACATCACAGTTCCAAGCGGGCAACCAAGTATTTTTGAAATTTCGCTATAAGAAAAATCCTCAAAATATCTGAGGATTAAAATCTCCCTGTAAACATCTGGCAAATTTTCAAGGGCTTTGAGCAAAGCTTGACGCATTTCATTATTTATTAACAATTCCTCTGAATTTATATTCCAATCGTCGCTTTTATTTTCAATCGCATCGTCAACTTGAATGGGGGAAATTTGTTGTCTCTTCTTTTGGTTTAGCCATATGTTTCGCATAATAGTGAAAAGCCATGCCCTCACATTTGAGTTTTCGTCAAGCGTGTTTAAATTCTTTAGCGCTCTGTAACATGTCTCCTGCACCAGGTCCTTTGCATCCTCTTCATTTCCTGTCATGATCAAGGCGTATCTCAAAAGTGAATCAAGCGCGTCAATTATTTCCTTTTTTGCCTTTTCAGACACGAATCCGTTTTGATGAGTTTTACAAAAATAAAATAATTAAAAGAAATTGCGAGGTATATTTTACAGTTATTGGTATGCTTGTCTAAAATAAAAAGTCAACTTCCAAGTTTCCTCAAAGAAACAATTTTATCTTGTTGTCCGACCAACCACACCCATTATATCAGTTTTAACTGTTTGAAGCAATCGGGTATCAGTTCCTGTAACCCAAGTATCGTCTTTCAAATAATTTGCCTCTGTTTTAATATCTACCTTTTTGCGATCAGCGGAGAATTTTACTATAGCCCGAACACGATAATTTTCAGTTATTTTACCCGATTTCCACCAAGTATATATCCAGGCAGTTCTTATGTAACCTCCATCTTTTGATATAACTTCAAGTTCAAATTTCTTAGCTAATATATCAACGACCTCACGCCAAGCCTCATCATAGCTTAAATCATCTCTAATTTCAACACTTACCCATGTTGGTTCAATAACTTGAACAAATGACCTAGGTCCTGATGAGAATAAAATACCACAACCAAACATGAAAGGAACAATGAGTGTAAGTGTTAAAATTTTTTGTTGGAATCTCATAAGCATAACCTTTTTTTTTTGGAAAATTTAAAGCATAGGAGGGAAAAAATCAATATGCGATAGAGCTCTTGTTTTCTTAAGTTACTTTGAGGGAAAAACATTGAATTTGCTTATTTGCCTTTTAAAAATTAAATTTTACATTCAAAAACAAAAAGGAGAAACTCAATGATGTTACAATTTGAAGAAGTAAAGCAGGTGATAAATAGATCAAATAACTTCGTCATAACGACGCATGTCAACCCTGATGGGGATGGGCTTGGATGTGAGACCGCACTTTTGTGGTTTCTTAGAAAACTTGGGAAGAGCGCAGTTGTGATAAATGTGAGTGAAACCCCAAATAACTATAAATTTCTTGATTTTGGGAATGAATTCATCATTTTCAGTGAGAGCGATAAGGAGAGCGTTGAAAAGATTTTAAATGCCGATGCGATTTTCATATGCGATATGAATCAGTCGCATAGGTTGAAAGCGATGGAAAGTTATGTAATTCAAAGCAAAGCGAAGAAGATAATAATTGACCATCATCTTGAGACGCAGAATTTTGCTGATTATTATCTGGTTGATGTAGAGGCGCCAGCAAGTGGGGAAATAGTTTATAGGTTGATAAAACTTTTTGATGAGGTTAAAATTGATGAAAAGATAGCGATTGGGATTTACACCGCTATAATGACGGACACGGGTTCGTTTAGATTTCCTAGAACGGATTCGGAAACACATCGCATAGTTGCTGAACTTCTTGATGTTGGTGTTGATCCGACATTTATTTATGAAAAAGTTTATGAGCAAAGCTCCATAGGTAGGATTAAACTTCTTGGGCGTTGTCTTTCTGAACTTGAAACAAGATATGAAGGGCGTCTTGGTTTTATAGTTGTAACACAGAAGATGTTAAATGATTACGGTGTTAAGGAGTGGGAAACGGATGGGTTTGTTCAGACGATTCTTTCTGTGAAGGGGATTAAAATAGCGATTTTTGTCCTTGAGTTGAAAGATGGTGTTAAGTTGAGTTTCAGGTCAAAGGGCGATATTCCGATAAATGAACTTGCAAAGGAATTCGGTGGTAACGGGCATAAAAATGCAGCTGGAGCTCGGCTTTATAATGTAACCGTTGGGGAAATTTTGCCGAAAATTTTGGAAAGTGCGGAAAAATTTGCTTATCTTGAAGAAAAACAAATTGAGGTTACAAAATGAAGGTCTCTTTTACAAAAGCTAATTTTAACACGATAAAAGCCGACTCAGTAATCGTATTTACCTTTTCTGATGAAAAACTTTTAAATACAACGGCTGAAAAGCTTGATAAATTTCTCGGTGGACAGCTTAAAACAGCGATTTCAGCGGGCGATTTTAAAGGGAAGGAGAAGGAAGTTCTTGTTCTTTATCCGCTTGATTCAAATTTTAAGGGGCATCGCATCATACTTGCTGGTCTTGGAGAAAGGGAGAAGATAACGCTTGAGAAAATAAGGCGCTCTTGCGCTGTTGCGTCAAAGAAAGCACAAAGTTTAAAATCGGAAACGATAGCGATAGAATTTCCGGATTTTTCACTTTTAAAGGATAAAATTAACGAGCCATTAAGTTATGTAGCACAGTCAATCGTTGAGGGTTCAGTTCTTGCACTTTATAAATTTGATAAATACCTGACTGACGAGGAGAGGAAAAATAAGAAAGTTAAAGAGGTGATTTTATTTTCACA
>JAPYWO010000062.1 GCA_028276305.1 Candidatus Thermokryptus sp. | reverse complement strand
CATGGTGTGAGGAGGGAAAATTTTGTATATTACATAAAGGAGCTTGAGTTTAGATACAATAACAGGGATAATTTAGAGGAAGTTCTTTATAAGGTATTAGGTGGAATATATTGAGCAATCACCAAAATTAAATTTTCAACTTGGCGATGTTCATAAGGTATTCAAAATGGACTGAACAGTCAATGACCGACGAGCAAAGGTTACAGCAATTGTTATCCCTTTTCAGTTATCTTCTTCTGAAGACGAGCGGTGATGTTCGTGAGGCGCTTGAGTGGATGCGGACAATAGGTGAGGAAAACGAACTTTTTGACGATAAATTTACATTTGAGGACTTCGTTCAGAAGTTAAAGGAGCTCGGTTATATAGATGAGGCGAAGGATATGTTAATTTTGACAACGAAAGGTGTTCAAAGGATTAGGCAAGATGCATTGAATGAAATTTTCACAAGTTTGAAAAAGGGTCCGCTTTCTGGTTTTCACGAGACGCCCCACTCTGGTGAGGGAATAGACAGATTGAGCGAGACGCGACCGTATCAGTTTGGTGATCAACCCACAAACATTGATTTGACATCAACCGTTACGAATGCTTTGATAAGGGATGGGATTGATGACTTCACGATAAGGGAAGAGGACTTGCAAGTTTATGAGACGGAATTTATGACCTCATGTGCAACTGTTATTTTGCTTGATATAAGCCACAGCATGATTTTGTATGGTGAGGACAGGATAACTCCCGCTAAGCAAGTTTCCCTTGCTTTGGCTGAACTTATAACGACGCGTTTTCCAAAGGATAAGCTTTACATAGTTGTATTTGGTGACGATGCAAAGTTGATAACTTTGTCGGAGCTTCCTTTTGTAAGCGTTGGTCCGTATCATACGAACACAAAAGCAGCGCTTCGGCTCGCAAGACATATTTTAAGAAAAGAGAGCAGTGTGAACAAGCAGATTTTCCTTGTAACCGATGGGAAACCATCGGCAATTTTTGAGCCGGATGGGAGATTGTACAAAAACTCCTTTGGACTTGATCCTAAAATAGTTAACAGGACGCTTGATGAAGCTGTTGCCTGCAGGCGAGAGAAGATAACTATTTGCACTTTTATGGTGGCAAAAGACCCGTATCTGATAAATTTTGTTGAAGAACTTACCAAAGCTAATCGCGGGAGAGCGTATTATTCATCGCTTGATAAACTTGGGGAGTTCGTGTTCGTTGATTACATAAGAAATAGAAGAAAACGACTGAAGTATGACCTTTGATTTTTTTCATCTTCCGATTATTATCCTTCTTGCGAGGAAATCAGGTAAGCCGTTTTGAAGGATTTTTAAAGATGCCTTATCAACTTCGTATTCAGAGCGGATATTTTCATATGTCCAGGTATCTGTATCAAAAATCCCAAAGCTTAATCTCCAATCGCCATCCCTTGGTTGCCCAATGCTTCCGACATTGATTATGTATCTGTTGTTTTTGTCAATTTTTCCGTTATATAAACCCGTCTCGGGGAAAATCCCAGGGAGATGCGAGTGACCTATGAAACAAATTTTTTCCGTAAAGTATTTGAATTGAACTTTCGCCTGCGCTTCTGTGAAGATGTATTCCCATTCTCTTGGCTGTGCTGGGGAGGAGTGAACGAAAAGTAAATTTTTAATTGAAATTGTAAAAGGTAGGGAGCGCAGAAACTCAAGGTTTTCTTCTGTTAAGACGCTTCTCGTCCATAGATCTGATTCGCGGGCGTAGGAATTAAAATAGACAAGCTCTGTCGGGTCAACCGCCACAGCGAAATCATGATTTCCCATCACTACATATTTTGCGCGTTTTTTTACGATCTCAACGCATTCATTTGGGTTTGCCCCATATCCAACGATATCCCCGAGGCAAACGATCTCGTCAATGTTTTTCGTATCAATTATTTCAAGCGCCTTTGTCAGCGCCTCAAGATTGGAATGTATATCTGATATTATTGCTATCCTCATCCGATGAGCTTGAATTTAATTACAGCCCAATTCTTTTTTAATTTACGCAAATTGAAACGAAAAATAAAAACATCGCTATTTGTTTTTTTTGCCTTGTTTGGTTATATTTAAAGCGAATTTTAAGTTGGCACATAGCCCAAGACCCATTTTACAAATCCTAAACGAGATTTTGATGAGATTGTTCAGGTTTGGTTTTGGGAGAAAAAGGCAAAAACTTTATACGATTTTATTTTTTTCTAATAGCGACGAGAAACCAAAGGGCATAAAATTAAGCCGTGAGGCGTTGATTTTATATGTTTTTTTAATCGTGTTTTTTATCTCTGTTGTTGTCCTTGTGCTCGTGATAAACACGCCGATAAAATACATAGTTTTCCCGGAAACATTTGCCGAGAGCAGAGAAAGAGCCAAAAGGTTACAGGAGCTTTCACAACGACTTGAGATGTTTGCTTATGAACTTGAAAAGGTGAAGCTTTATAACAATCTGTTAAGGCAAGCGCTTGGTGAGAAAGCAAGCGATAGCATCGCAGTTAATCTCAAACGGCTTGAGGAGTTTTCGCGTGGACAAAGGGAGGTTTCAGAGGATGGCTTTGAAGTTCTTCAAGTTGTTGAAAGCGAAAAAGTCAGACCGAAGTTTATTTTTCCAGTTTATAATGGCTTCGTGACGCGTGGTTTCATTCCCGAAAAACAACACTATGGAATTGACATTGCAGCTAAGGAAGGAGACCCAATAAGAGCAGTTGACGATGGATATGTGGTTTTCTCGGATTGGACTTATAATGACGGTTATGTTGTAATCATGGTTCACAGTGGTGGATATATGAGCGTTTACAAGCATGCACAAATGAATCTAAAGGCAAGGAATATTTTTGTCAAACAAGGAGATGCGATTGCTTTGGTTGGGAAAACCGGTAAAACAGGGAATGAGCCACATCTTCATTTTGAGCTTTGGAGAGATGGAAAGCCGTTAAATCCGAAATTTTACATCCCAAATTAATCAGGTTAATTAAAGATGGCTTTGCTCGGAGGGAACAAGGAAAGCAAGGGTTCAAGCGTTGAGATCAACATTATCGCAAACGGTACAGTGATTGAAGGTAAGATTGTAAGTCAGGGTAGCATGAGGATTGATGGTCGCGTTATAGGTAATGTTCATGTTAACGGGAATTTGACGATCGGGGTAACAGGAGAGGTCAATGGTGATATTGAAGCGAAGAATGTCATCATAGGCGGGAAAGTTAACGGGACAATTGTTGTAGCTGAGAAACTTGTTTTTGAAAGCAAGGCAGTTATAAAGGGTGATGTCAAAGCTTCAAAGCTTGTTGTTGATGAAGGAGCGATATTTGATGGTAAATGCGTGATGACGAGCGCTTCAACAGTTAACAGACCCACTTAAGATGTCAGATGAGGAGAAAAAGGAGAAGGCGATTCAGAGCATAGGGCGAGCTGTTAGAGAAATTGCTCCGTATAGTGGACTTGGTTTACAGCTTGCGGTGACGGTTGTTTTGTTCTGGTTTATAGGGAAGATGATTGACGAACATTACGGGACCCAACCTCTTTGGATGATCGTTGGAGCGATGGTTGGAATAGCTGTTGGAATGTATAACTTTATAAAGTCGGTGATTGAACTCGGGAAGAAAAAGGAAAAGAAGAATGAAAATTAACGCCTGGAAGTTTGTTAAATACATATTGATTGTTGCTGTCATTGCGTGGATTTTAATTTTATATCCGCTTTTTAAATTTGGAAACGAGGGATTTATAAGCTCTTTTGCGATTGGTTCTTTGATAAGTTTAGTCAATTCAATCGTTGGTTTCCTTGTGATAAAACACGGTATGACGAAGTCAAATAGAGAATTTTTTAAATTGACGATGGGAAGCATTGGTTTGAGGTTGTTTGCAATAGCTGGTTTAATTTTAGTTCTGTTGAAGTTTTTGAACTTTGAAATTTACGGTCTTGTAATTTCTTTGCTTCTCTTTTATTTCCTTTTCCTTGCGGTTGAAATCGCCTTTTTTGCGAAATTAAAAACAAAAAGGGAATTTTAGACGAGGTGTTTTTAAGTAATCTCGCTTTCGCAAGTGATACACTCAAACACGCTGAAGAAGCACACGGCGGTGAGAGCTCAAGCTGGATGCTTCACCACATAGCTGATTCAAGAACAATTGACCTTGAGCCATTTGGACATATAAATCTTCCGCAGTTTCCACCAATTCACATCGGGGGAATTGAAATAGACCTTTCAATTACGAAACATGTTTTCTTTATGTGGATTGTCTCGCTTATTTTGGTCGTCCTTCTTTCGCTTGTTGCAAAAAGTTATAGGAAGCAGGTTGTACCAAAGGGTTTGGCGAATTTAGTTGAGGTTTTTGTCGTTTTCATCAGGGATGAAATAGTTTTGTCGGTCATTGGTAAAGAGGGTTTGAAGTATCTGCATTATTTTTTGACGCTTTTCTTTTTCATTCTTCTTTGCAATCTTTTCGGTTTGATACCATACGGTGCAACAGCAACTGGAAATCTCGCCGTCACAGGTGGGCTTGCGTTTCTTTCGTTTATTTTGATACAGCTTGCGGGAATAAAAAAGCACGGTTTAATCGGTTATTACAAAGGACTTGTCCCACACGGAGTCCCTGGTTTTGTTGCACCAATTATGTTCATAGTTGAATTTCTCGGTTTATTTGCAAAAGCATTTGCCTTGACAGTTCGTTTGTTCGCTAATATGACCGCAGGGCATATCGTTATTTTATCGCTTATAGGTTTGATTTTCGTCTTCAAGAGCGTTCTCGTAGCTCCAATCTCAATTGGATTTGCAATTTTTATAAATCTCCTTGAAATACTTGTTGCGTTCATCCAGGCATATATTTTCACTATGTTAACGGCGTTGTTCGTGGGTCTTTCAATACATCAACATTAAAAACAAAAATAAAAAACAAAGGAGGTAAAACATGCCAGAATTAGCACACATTGCAGGTGGTTTCGGTGCTGCATTATCAGTAATAGGAGCAGCTTACGGTATAAGCAAGTTAGCAGCAGCGACAATGGAAGCAAGTGGTCGTCAACCAGAAGTTGCCGGTGAAGTTAGGACATCAATGATAATAGCAGCAGCTTTAATTGAAGGCGTTACATTGTTTGCTGAGGTAATTTGTATAATACTTGCTTTGAAGTAAAATAAAAAATTCTTCAAGAAAGATGTTAGAGATAAATCCTGGTGTTGCGATATGGACGATTGTAACATTTCTGATTCTTGTTGCGATTTTGAGGAAAGTCGCTTGGGGACCGATAACTGAGGCGTTGAATAGGCGCGAGGAAAGTATTAGGAAGGCGCTTGAAGATGCGCAAAGGGCGAGGGAAGAAGCGGAGAGATTGATGGAGGAAAACAAACGCAATCTCGCAAGGGCTGAGGAGGAAGTGCAAAGGATTATCCGTGAAGGGAGAGAGACGGCTGAAAAGATAAGAAGTGAGATACTTGAGAAAGCGAGAAAAGAAGCGGATATGATAATTGAGAGAGCGAAGGAAGAAATAGAAAGACAGAGAGAACAGGCGATGTTACAGCTCAGGGCTCAGGTTGCCGAACTTGCGCTTCAAGTGGCTTCAAAATTGATTGATGAAACGCTCTCAACGCAAAAGCATAAGGAACTTGTTGAAAAGTATTTACAAGAGATTTCTTCAAGTGGTAGAGCTTAGTAAAAAATCGGGATTTTAAAGATGGCGAATTTGAGAATAGCGAAAAGATATGCGAAGGCATTGTTTGAAATCGCGGAGGAGACGAAAAAACTTGAAAAGATCACCAATGATGTTGTCTTCATTGACTCGTTGATAAGAAGTTCCCGTGAATTACAACTTTTTCTTAAAAGTCCAATTATAAAAGAGGACAAGAAAAGAGAGGTTCTCAAGGAGATTTTTTCCGACAGCCGTGTTGACCCGGTCACTTTGAAATTTATAATGCTTCTTGTTGAGAAGAAAAGGGAAGATATTTTGCACGACATAGTTAAGGTTTATCAGCAGATTTACGATGAGAAGATGGGTATTGTCAGCGCTGAGGTTGTAACAGCTGTTGAAGTCGGTGAAAGGTTGAAAAAGAAAATTGAACAGAAAATCCTTGAATTGACCGGGGCTAAGAAGGTGAAAGCAAGTTATAGGGTGGACCCTTCAATAATTGGTGGTATTGTTATAAGGGTTGGAGATACTGTTTATGATGCGAGCATAAGAAGGAGAATTCAACTTTTGCGTGAGCAATTGATTTACGGAAGTTAAAAAGAAAATTAAAGGGATTGGCTATGGCGACAGTTGAAATAAGACCGGATGAAATATCCGCAATTTTGAGAAAGCAATTAACTGGATTTGAAAAAGAAGTTGACATTTATGATGTCGGAACGGTTTTGCAGGTTGGAGATGGAATTGCGCGTGTTTATGGGCTTTCAAAAGTTATGATGAGTGAATTGCTTGAATTTCCAAACGGTGTTATGGGAGTTGCGATGAATCTTGAAGAGGACAATGTTGGATGCATTCTCTTCGGTGAAGATACGCTCGTAAAGGAGGGAGATATAGTTCGTAGGACTGGTAGAGTTCTTTCGGTGCCAGTTGGTGAAAAACTTCTCGGTAGGGTTATAAATCCACTTGGGCAACCACTTGACGATAAAGGACCGGTTGAATTTGAAAAATACATGCCAATTGAGAGGAAGGCGCTTGGCGTTATATATCGTCAGCCGGTTAAGGAGCCACTTCAGACAGGTATAAAAGCAATTGATGCTATGATTCCGATAGGTCGTGGTCAGAGGGAGTTGATAATCGGTGATAGACAGACAGGAAAGACGGCGATAGCGATTGATACGATAATAAATCAAAAGTTTACACATACGGAGAGGGCAAAGCAGTTGGGAATTCAACCTGTCTATTGCATTTATGTTGCTATAGGTCAGAAGATGTCAACGGTTGCTCAGGTTGTTGCCAAGCTTGAAGA
>JAPYWO010000061.1 GCA_028276305.1 Candidatus Thermokryptus sp. | reverse complement strand
GCACAACCTCTGAAAGCTCGTGGTGCTCTTTTGAAAGTGCCCTGTATTTCTCTATGTCGGAAATGACCTCCGGCTGTGATAGAAGTTGCGTCAACTCTTCGTAGCGCTGTTTCAACTTTTCAAGTTTATCAAACACTCGCCCAGGCAAAATTTGTTTTAGCGTAGATAAATTTACATCAATGGATTTAAATTGTCAATTTTAAGCGACTACATTAAAGTTAAAATGTCCTTTCAAATCCGATCACCCATCTGAAATTAAGCTTTTTCCCACCACTTGCTGGATGGCTTACATAAATCGGGAAATCAACCCTTATTGAACTTAACCCAATCTCGGTGAAAATGTCGGTGAAGTTTGAAACGCTTTCAATTATGTCGCTTCTGATTCCGATCCCGAAGTCATATCTTAAATCTTTTAAACTTGTCCTTTGATTTTGTCCCCAAACTTTTCCAGCGTCAAAGAAAAATGTTGTCCTGAAGAGGTTGCCAACAATAGGTATCCGATTGATGAACGGGAGAAGCGATGGGAGGTTGAGCTCAAAGTTAAGTGAGTAGGTTCTATCGCCTGAAAGATTTTGATCAAAATAACCTCGCAAGCCAGCGCCTCCGAACGGTTCAATATGCGAACGAAGGTCCATCGGGAAGATTTTGCTTCTGTAAATTGGTTTATAAAATTGTTCAATCGACGATGATGTAGCGGTGAAAAATTTCGCCTGCGTGGGGATTTGTCCATTGCCGTAACCGGCAAAAAATCTCAAAGCGAAAGAATATCCCTCGGGTAAATTGACAGTTTGAATCAATTCGGAATAAACTTTTGAATAACTGAAATCAGAAAGCATGGTTGATGATTCAAATGTCAATGAAAATCTCGCCCTCAAAAATCTCCAACGGTTTGAGTAAGTGTAATTGAACGAAGTTCTTGTCAACCTGCCCTTGTCCCAGTTATAAATTGGGTCAAGATAGGAATTGTCGGTTGATTTTAAAAGTTCAACTTTAAAGCTCAAGTCATTGAATGGTGGAATTGTAAGCGTTTTTGAAAATCTTTTTCTTACTTCAAAGCTTCCGCCGTATCTTCCTTCTACTTTGAAAATTTCAAAGCCAGTGAATGTATTTCGGCTTATTTCAAATGGTATTCTCCTTTCGGTTTTTAGGTAAAAATCAAATTTTCCCGACTTTGTTGAGTATAGAAACCAAAGTTTATGCGAGCGAACATCTTGCAGGAATGAACCTTTAAATTTCAAACCGAGCTTAACTCCGTCAACTATGTTATACCAGGTGGAAGGTCTCCACTTTAGCCAGTATGCGTCAATTGGAGTTAAAAATTGTGCAAGAGGTACAGTGTTGTCAATAGTTGCTTTTACTTTTGGAAAGGGATATGTGTTGTTCAATCTGTTTATATCGGCGATTCTTAAATCGGGGTTTATTTCAGCGTAGATCGGTTTTGATGGGAGTTTGATTTCAACCTCGTTTTCCCATTCATCGTTTAGCCAAGCATCAACGGGGATTTTAACTGTTGTGGTTTCACCGTTTTTCATTTTGATGAAAATGTCAATTGGCATTACAGCTCTTCCTTTGCGGGAAATTTTTATCTTCGTTTGATAAATTTCTTTGCCGTTTTCATTTATCTTTTTTGATCTGATGGATTTGATTGCGTAATCGCAGGTGTATGTCCTATGGAACCACTCATCAAAAAACCATCTTAAGTCCTTATCACCGCTTACTTCCATTGCGAGTTTATAAAAGTCATCCGGGTACGGGTGTTTAAAAAGCCACCTGTTGTAATACTCTTTCATTAATTTCGCAAAAGTTGAATCACCAAGGACATACTGAAGCATGAACATAACGGTTGCAGTTTTTGGATAAAAAGCGGTTGTTGCAGGATAATTTTCGTTCCAGTGGTCGGCGTGTGTTGCAATTGGTTCTTCATATCCAGTCAAGGCGAGCAAAAGATATTGACGCTGGTTATTTTCCCTCTCATCACTTGAAAGTCCAGATGAGCGGATGAACCAAAGCGTTGTATCAAGCAAATTGTTTTTTCTCCCGTAATACGCCTCAAAGGCAAGCGTCGTTATAAAAGTGTTGAAGCCCTCATCCATAAATGCGAACTCTGTCTCATTGTTGCTTATCATCATCGGGTACCATTGATGACCCAATTCGTGAACTATTACGCCAAACAGACCTCTATAAGGCGAGTTTGTGATGTCGTGTCCGATGAAAACGATACCTGGATATTCCATTCCACCGCCGACTGCGTAGCTTGACATAACGAATGCGTTGGGATAAACATAAAGCCCGAAGTTTTCGCTGAAAAATTTTATTGCGTGAAGACCGAATTTCACAGCTTCATCTTTCCAATGCTTTTCATTGCTTTTGAAGTAGAGCGCATGGACCATAACACCGCCGTTTGGATGTTCATCATTTTTCCAAAAGACAGCATCCCAGATGTATTTTTCATAAGCGCTCCATGCGAAATCACGAACATTTTTTGCGATGAACCTCCATGTCACATAATTTTTTCTTTCTTCTTCAGTTATCGTTCTATTTGAGAAATCGGCGATTCTGTGGGTTTTCCCTGGGTTTTCACGCGCCTCTTTTAACTTTGAAATTACACTGTCTGGGAGAACTTCATTTGGATTTAAAAGCTCACCGCTATATGCGACTATAAAACTTTTCGGTATCTGAATCTCAACTTCAAAATCGCCATAGTCATTGTGGAACTCGCCAGTTCCGATATATTGATCTTTATGCCAGCCGTATCTGTCATAAACAGCGATTTGCGGATACCACTGCGCTATATCAAAACAGCGGTTTGTGACCCCTGTTCTAATTCCTGGACCTGGTGGTACTTCTTCTTCCCATTCAATTTTAAATGTGATTTTTTCGCCTGGTTTTAGCGCTTTTGGAAGTTCCGCCTCAAGGATTGTGTCGTCAATTTTATAATTCAATGGTAACTCCTGTTCTCCCATCAAAATTGAAAACTTTTTCAACTCAACGCCTTTATATTCACGCTCAAATCTTTGATACATTTTCCTTCGCTGACTTGATTTCCAGGCGTGGCTGTTTTTCTTCAATAAGTTCCAATACAACCTGAAATAAACTTTGTTAAGTTCATCGGGCGAGTTGTTTGTGTAAGTTAACAACTCTGAGCCGGTTATGAGATTTTCATCTGGGTTGAGTTTCGCCTTTATTTTGTAATGGACATGTTGTTGCCAGTAATTTTGTGAGAGCGCGGTGGTGACGATTAAAAGAAGGAGTGTCAATTTTTTCATTTTCGCTTCACATTTTGTTTTTCTTTTTATGACGGCACATTTTTTTTGAAGTTTCATTTGCTCAAATTTACTCCCGATATTTTAAAATGTCAAGATTAACGAAGCTTGTCAGCGAGCCCGATGGTTTTTGTTTTTGATAAAAAGGTTAAAAGATGTAAATTTTAATCGGTGAAAATAAATCCGTTTTTAAATATGGCGAAGATAAATAGCGCTAGGCAAATTGAGTTGATAAGTTTTGAAAAGAGTGAAAAGTTGCCAGAGGAATTGATTTTGAATAAAAATAGGTTTTTGGAGACAATTGAAAGGCTGATTAGTTCAAATGATTTGATGAGTTTAAAGCTGAAAATTTCAAAAATTAGAAGCATTGTTTTAAACCCCAAAGATGATGATATTGGGCTCATAAATTCAGGTCAATTTGATGATGTGGTTTTATATAGTCGGAGTGCCTTGATTTCAATACTTGATAAAATAATTTCCTCGCAAACAATAGAAAGGGCAAATCATTACTTGAAACAACTTTACAAGTCGCTTTTAAATAAACAGACAAACGAAATAAACGATATAGATTTATCCAGGTGGAGGGAATATGATGAAATAATCACTGATAGTTTATGGATTTTTGATAAAAGGGATGCCTCTGGGGCTCACTTGGGATGGTATTGGGGGAATTTTATTCCTCAAATTCCAAGGCAGTTGATGTTAAGGTATACGAAGAAGGGAGATTGGGTGTTGGATAGTTTCCTGGGGAGCGGGACAACTTTGATTGAATGCCGAAGATTGGGGAGAAACGGAATAGGAATAGAGTTAAATCAGGAAGTGGCTAAAAAGGCAAAAGAACTGATTGAAAAAGAACAAAACAAATACAATGTAATTACTGAAGTAATTGTTGGTGACAGCAGAACAATAGACATAAAACAAATTCTTAATAAATATAGCATAGATAAGTTTCAACTTCTTATTATGCATCCTCCATATCACGATATTATTAGATTCTCGGAAGATGAGAGGGATTTATCAAATGCGAAAAATACACAGGAATTTTTAGAGATGTTTGGGGCGGTTGTGGATAATACAACACCATATTTAGAAAACGGCAGATACTTTGCTTTAGTTGTTGGTGATAAATACTCTAAGGGCGAGTGGGTGCCTTTGGGGTTTTACTGCATGCAAGAAGTATTGAAAAGAGGATATCTATTGAAAAGCATAGTTGTGAAAAATTTTGAGGAAACGAGGGGAAAGAGAAATCAGAAGAAGCTTTGGCGATATAGGGCGCTTGCTGGTGGTTTTTATGTTTTTAAACACGAATATATCTTTATTTTTCAAAAGGTGAAATGAGAATGAGAGGACATGTTTTTATTGTAAATGAACGAACTTTGCCAAAACATTTGGAATATATGTTTGTGGGAACGTGCGCTGGCGAGAAAGAACATAACATCTCTTTGTTAGCTGATATGATGCGTGTAAAAGGTGGTGATTTTATATTCTTTTACATTGAGGGAAAATCAGATAAAAAAGGAAGATTCTTTGGGATTTTTAAAGCAAAGGATGATTTGGTTTACCATGTTAAAGGTGTGAAAGCTAAGCAACCGGGTCTCTCAGTTAAATTAGTTTACAGAAAATTTATTGAACCGTATGAGGTCTATGAAAATGGTGTTTTAGAATGGATTGCGCTTGATAAATTGCCGATTTATTCGAGAGAAATTTTATGGACATTAATATATAGGAAAATGAAAGCGAGAAGGGGAAACACAATGCTTTTCCCTTGGGAAACAGAAAGGTTAGTAAATTTAATACAAGAGGCAAATAATGGCAAAGTTTTAAGCGCTAAATGTTTTTCTTTTGATAATGAAAGTTATAAGATAAGACCATATGATCGGGTTTATGAACATAACTGGGGGAACGAAGTTGTTATAAATTGGGAAGATGTTAAGAAAAGTGAAACTTACTTTCAAGCGTATATATTACAAAATCTTAAAGTTGGGGATAACGATTTTTATCCTGAAATTTTTGGAAAAAATATCGTTTGGATAGGAAATGAAGTTTTTGCGGGGTCGGGAATGCAAAAAATTGATTTGTTAACGATTGAAAGAGAAAGTCATATTAGATATATTTTCAGGGTTATTGAGTTAAAGCATCCAAAGTCAAGGACAAATATAAATTTTGCACCAGAGCAATTGGAATATTACATAAATTGGGCAAGGGAAGATATCGGCGGTCATTTATTAGGAGCAAGACAATTCAACATTAAGCCGATTCTTTTAGTTTTGACAAAAGAGACGAATTCCATTAGTGAAGATGTTGTAAATAAAGTTAGGAATCTTAAGGAAATCGCTCTTGAACCCGAGATTTGGGAAATTGATTTTGGAAAGGTTTTATTTAAAATTTTATAAAAAAACAAAAATTGGGACTGCCATGAATACGGACAAAATCCGTGAGGCGAAAAAGAAGTGGCTTGAAAAAGCCGAAAATTCGGGTCTGAAAAGAACAGGGATAAAGTTCACGACATTGAGCGATATAGAGGTTAATTTGCTTTACACTCCAGATGACCTTGAAGGATTTGATTATATGGAAAAGCTTGGTTTTCCCGGGGAATATCCATATACCCGTGGAATTCACTACAATATGTATCGCGGGCGACTTTGGACGATGAGGCAATTTGCGGGGTTTGGGACCCCAGAGGACACGAACCAACGCTTTAAGTTTTTGTTAAAACACGGGCAAACGGGGTTGAGCGTCGCTTTTGACCTTCCAACACTTATGGGCATTGATGCCGATGACCCCATGGCTGAAGGTGAGGTTGGTGTTTGTGGTGTTTCCGTAAGCTCCCTTGCTGATATGGAGATCGTTTTCAAAGATATACCGCTTGATCAAGTTTCAACCTCAATGACTATAAACGCCCCAGCTGCGATGATTTGGGCTATGTATCTTGTCGTAGCTGAAAAACAGGGTGTTAAGTATGAACAACTGCGTGGGACGATACAAAATGACATATTGAAGGAATACATCGCTCAAAAGGAGTGGATTTATCCGCCACAGCCATCAATTAAATTGATAGTTGATACGATAAGATTTGCGAAGGACTATGTCCCGCAGTGGAATCCGATTTCAATAAGTGGCTATCACATTCGTGAGGCGGGCGCAACAGCTGTCCAGGAACTTGCTTTCACTTTGGCTGATGGCTTCGCTTATGTTGAAGCTTGCATAAATGCTGGAATGGATGTTGATGAATTTGCCCCGCGACTTTCTTTCTTCTTTAACTCGCATCTTGATTTCTTTGAGGAGATAGCCAAGTTCAGAGCAGCTCGTAGAATCTGGGCAAGATATATGCGAGAAAGGTACGGGGCTAAAAACCCAAGGTCTTGGATGTTAAGATTCCACACTCAAACAGCTGGATGCTCACTTACCGCTCAACAGCCAGAGATCAATATAGTCAGAACTGCATTTGAAGCTCTTGCTGCTGTATTGGGCGGAACCCAAAGCTTGCATACAAATTCAATGGATGAAACATATGCGCTCCCAACTGAAAAAGCTGCGAAAATCGCACTGAGGACGCAACAAATCATAGCTTATGAAATTGGCGTTGCAAATGTAATTGACCCACTTGGTGGAAGTTATTATGTTGAATCTTTGACGAATAAAATTGAAGAAGAAGCGGAAAAATACTTCAAGA
>JAPYWO010000060.1 GCA_028276305.1 Candidatus Thermokryptus sp. | reverse complement strand
TACGAGAAGTTGCGGTTGCGGTGGTTCATTCTCTGTTTGATGTTTTAAAAATCAAAAATTTTAAATCCATGGTTACAAGAAGACAATTTTTGAAAGGTATTGGGCTGTCTTTACTTTCAGTTCCATTTGTAAAATTTTCAAATTTTTTCCCACAAACAAAACAAAAAAAGGAGGTTCGGATGCCTTACGAAGCAAAAAACTTTGATCATCTTCTTGGGACGCCTGGATTTAGCGACCAGCTGCTTAAAAATCACTTCACACTTTATCAAGGTTATGTGACGAATACGAATAAGCTTGCAGATACACTTGCGCAGATGTTAAAGGAAGGTAAAGTAGGAACACCAGAATACGCTGAGTTAAAGAGAAGGTTCGGCTGGGAATTTAATGGAATGCGCCTCCATGAATACTACTTCGGGAACATGATCAAAGGCGGGAAAGAACTTGATAAGGGCTCGGCGTTTTATAAAAAATTGACAGATGATTTCGGTTCATACGAAAACTGGGAAAAGGATTTCAAATCAACCGGGACGATGAGGGGAATCGGCTGGGTCGTCCTTTATCTTGACCCGATAGCGAACAGATTATTTAACACTTGGATCAACGAGCATGACCTCGGGCATTTGGCTGGCTCAATCCCGCTTCTCATTATGGATGTCTTTGAACATGCGTATATGATTGACTATGGTCTGAAGAAGGCAGATTACATTGAGGCATTTTTCAAAGCTATTGACTGGAGCGTGGTCGTTAACAGATTTAACAACGCACCGAAAGTAACTTTATAAAAAATTAACGGGAGCGCCCATCCGCTCCCGTTTTCGTATTCAATGGATATCTGCCTTGCAAAAGTTGGCGAAGTAGATGAACAAACGATAGAAATAATTGAAAGAAATTTCCCGCGCCATTTCAATTGGAACATAAAAGAAATCCTCAAACTCCCCATTCCGATTCAAAGCTTTAACCCGAAACGAAAACAATTTCATTCCTCAACGATAATCTCATTTATATCAAACTCACTTTCAGAAAAACCATGTCAACTTGTGCTTTCCGTTACCGAGGTTGACCTATATGTTGAGGGCTTAAATTTCGTCTTCGGCGAGGCAAGACCAGACCTTGGCATTTGCATAATCTCAACCCATCGGCTAAAACCCGAATATTACGGTGAAAGGAAAGATTTGAAAATTTTTGAAAGGAGAGTTTTAACTGAAGCTGTCCACGAAATTGGGCATTTGCTAAATTTAAAACATTGCAAGAACCCAAATTGCGTGATGTTTTTCTCAAATTCTATATTTGATACTGATAGGAAAGGTTTCTTATTTTGTGATAGATGCAAAATTAAAATTACCGAGATCAAATGAGCTATATTCACCAAAAACATTTCACACTTGAATCAGCAAGGCAACTTCTTGAACAGATAAAACCGCTCGTTGCGCGCCTAATTGAACTAAAGAAAACCCTCGACGCAAAGGGATATGATATCTACAGGCATAAATACTTCACTGGCGGTCCAAATGGACTGAAAAACTATCCCCCAGAGCTTGAAGAGCTTGTAGCAATAATTGAAAGGATTGAATCGCTCGGAGCACTCGTCAAAGGAATTGATCAAGGTCTTATAGATTTTCCATACATAAGGAAAAATGGAGAAGAGGTTTATCTTTGCTGGATGTTTGGAGAGGATGACATTCAATACTGGCACACAATTAGCGATGGTTTTATGGGTAGAAGACCGCTTGACGAGATTTAACCGCCCTTAACTGCCCTCTCAAGCCATAATTTTGCCTCAACCGATTCAGGTTTAATCCTTAAAGCTTCCTCAAAATAAAATTTTGCTTTATCCCTTTTGCCATGCTTAAACTCATAAATTCCACGATTCAAAATCATTTTGACGATCAAATTTAAAAGGTTATCAAAATACTTATTATAAATCCTCCCCCTGACTTCAAACCCAGCAAAATTATAATCTTTGTAATCGTCATCTTTATAAAGCGCAAACATAAAACCTTCGGGAACTCTATTGTACTTCTTCCCTATCTCTGGTTCAATTTCAATCCCAACATAAACGGGTCTTTCTTCTATGTTTTTGTCAATAAAACTATTAATCATCTTTATGAATTTTTCCTCAATCACCATCGGATCATAAGGAAGGTTGTGTTCAAACTTATAAAGCTCAACGAGAAATGCATTGACCTCTTCACTTGATTTCTGAATTAACCATGGATAATTTTTTTCAAGTTGTTTAATATACCACGAACGACGGAGAAGTTCTTTATCAATTACAACGACATCTTTTCTTATACCTTCAACAAGTTGAAAGTACAAAGCAGGCGAAACGAAGTAATCCCACTGATATGAAATTACAATTGCGTTCCTTTTGAGATAGTTTAAAATGTTGAGCGTGTAATTTTCGGGAAGGAAATTTTCGGATTTATTTACTTTTTTAAAGTTAAATCCAATGGTTGAGATTATACAGACAACACCAAAAGCAACGACAAACGGTTTTGGAATTCGGCTTGGTAGATGCGTCATACCGTGAAAAATCCACACCGCAAGGATAAAATACGACACAAGAAAATATGCGTCTATATCGTGTATATCATAATTTGAAGAAATTATAAGGCAAGTGATAAAAGCGATGAGTGTAAATCGGGATATTTTTTTGTCAAACTTTAAAATTTTCACAAGCCCGATTAAAGCGAATAAAATTACAAAATATCCGAAGTTTTCCGGGAGAGTTGAAACATAATATGAAATCTGGCGCATCATAACCTCAAAAGAAGAGAAAGCCCAAACACGATATTGTTTACCGGTGATATGGTTTAAAAAATTTTCAAGCGTTGACGGGTCACCCCAATTCAAGAAAGAGCCAGTTTTAGCTCTTATAGGCAGATAAACGAAAGGCGTCAAACCGATTAAGAAAAGAACAAGGGAAAAGAGGGAAATTTTAAAATTTATTTCCCTGCGAAATTCAGAGATGAAAATATATATCACAGATGGTATGAGGAAAATTATCGTGAGATGATTTGTGAACGAAAGACCGAGAAGGAAGCTAAAAAAGAAGAAATATCGCAAGTCACCTGTTGATCTAAATTTAAAAAGAGAGTAAAGGACCAGAGAAATCAGGAAAGATTGAAAAGAATAAACCTCAAAAGACAGCGCTTGTTCCCAGAAAAATAAACTCAAAGAAAGGGCAAGGGATGCCAATGAAGCGAAAAGTTTTGTGTCTTTTGCTTTTTTATCAGCGATTGAAATTAAAAATTTTGCGAAGAAGAAAATGGCAAGCGAAGAAGACAGGGCTGAAAACAAGTTCGCCTTTGAAATCACACGCAGAGGCAAAGGAAGAAGTAAAAAAACGCGAGAAATAAATGTAAAGAGAGGATAACCCGTCGGATGTGCTATGCCAAGCGTAAATGAAACCGCAGTTAATTCGCCAGAATCTATGAAATCAACCGATGGACTCAGTGTATAAAGATAGACAAGAAAAGACACAAGCGCTGGAAAAAGTGAATAACTTTCAGCTTTAAGTTTTTCAATCATAGTAAAGCAAGTTTTCGCAGTGTTTTAAGGTTCATCAGATCAAATCTATCATCATTTCCTTTTGGTGTTTCTATAATTTTCGGTATCACTGTAAAAATTGGATTTCGCATTATGTAAGCAAAAGCTTCCTTTCCGATAAATCCTTTGCCTATGTGATAATGTCTATCAACGCGAGAATTAAATTCACGCATTGAGTCGTTGAGATGAAAGACCTTTATTTTTTCAATTCCAACTATAGCGTCAAACTCCGAAAAAGTTTTTTCACATCCTTTTTCGCTTCTGATGTCATAACCAGCTGAAAAAATATGACATGTATCAATACAAACCCCGACTCTTTTTTTATCTTCAACAAGTTCAATTATCTTCGCTATCTGCTCAAACCTATATCCAATTGTAGAACCTTGACCTGCTGTAACTTCAATTACACTTAAAGTTTTGAAACCTTTTGTTTTTTCGTGGATTATGTTAAGTGATTCAGCGGTCAACTTGATCCCATAGTCAAGTCCCTTCCCAAGATGTGCCCCCGGATGAAAAACAAAATAATCCGCTCCTATACTTTCACATCGCTTCAACTCATCAATAAAAGCGACTCTTGATTTATTCAGAACTTCCCTATCTGCTGAACACAAATTTATTAAATACGAACTATGCACGATGACAGGATGAATATCGGCTCTTTTCAATTCAACTTTAAATTTTTCTATCTCGCCCTTTGTAAATTTCCGCGCTTTCCATTGCGCGTTGCTTTTTACGAAAATCTGCATCACTTCACAGCCAATGCCTATAGCTCTTGAAACCGATTTGTAAATACCACCCGAAATTGAAACATGCGCACCGATGTTCAATCTTCGCCTTTCCATCAGCCCCTTTTAAGTATGAAATAAAGTCCAAGGATAATCAATAAAATTGGCCATAATTTTTCCGTTTTTTCCCAAAGCTCAAACGAGTATATGACCCCGAGATTTGTAAGAAGAAACAAAACACCAATACCCGTTAAGGTAACGGCTGGCAATAGCAAAGCTATATCCCGTGGACGATTCACAAAAGCCATTAAAAATGACAAACCGACCGTAATTAAGACAACTGGCCAGAAGAAATGCACCTCTGGGTTTAAAAGACCGGATGAGTCAATAAAAAGGTAAATCCCGAAGAAGAACCAGATTGAACCCCAAAAGACCTTCCTATTTGAGTCAAGACCAAATCCCATATAACCCAAGTATGCACCATAGATTACAAGGAGCACCGATACGATTTTTTTCCAGCCGAAAGTTAAAATGCCAAATTTATTCAAAAGTAAAGCTGTTCCAATGATTACGAAAGCAATTCCAAGCCAAAGTTTATTTTTATGAGAATTCATACGCCTCGTTCATTATTTTTTCGCTAAAATAGTTTTACTTAACAAATCGGAAAAAGTTTCACGACTGCGTATAAGATAATAATTTTCCCCATCAATTAGAATTTCTGCTGGTCTTAATCTTGAATTGTAATTTGAACTTGCCACAAAGCCATATGCACCAGATGTCAAGACAGCGAGATAATCACCTCTTAAAACTTTGTTAATTTTTCTATCCTTGGCTATAAAATCGCTCGTTTCACATACTGGTCCAACGATATCGGCTGTTTCAAACTCGGTTGATTTGATCTCAACGGGAACAATTTGATGATAAGCTCCGTAAAGAACGGGTCTTATAAGCTCGGTCATGGCAATGTCAGTGATGATGAAATTTTTATCTCCGTTTTTCTTTTTATAAAGGACCTTCCCGACAAGGATACCCGCATTTGCAATGATAAATCTCCCCGGTTCAAACATTATCTCACAACCCGAACTTTCAAGCAATGGCAGAACTTCCTTGCTAAATTCTTTAAGATTTAACTCATGGTCTTCATCATTTTCAAGTGGCAATTTTTCATACCTCAAGGCATTTTTATATTTCACACCAATCCCACCGCCAAAATCAATATGCGAAATTTTTATCCCTTCTTTTTTCAGTTCCTCAATATACTTCAAAATAAACTTTGCCGTCTCAACAAACGGTTCAACATCCGTGATCTGTGAACCGATATGTGTGTGAATGCCGATGACTTCAACCCAAGGTATACTATTTGCACTTTTGAACACCTTGAGTGCTTCACCTGGGTTGATTCCAAATTTACTGTTTTTAATTCCAGTTGAGATATAGGGATGTGTCCTTGCATCAATGTCAGGATTGATGCGTATTAAAACCCTAACTTTTTTATTTAAATTTTCCGCTAATTTCGCGATGATGTAAATTTCTTCTTCGTTTTCAACATTAAGCGAGAAGACATCATTTTCAATAGCAAATTTTATTTCTTCGTCATATTTTCCCACCCCAGCGAAGGATATATCAGAAGGTTTAAAGCCCGACTTCAAAGCGATATATATTTCACCCGCTGAGACAGTATCAGCGCCAGCGCCAAGCTCCTTCAAAATTTTTAAAATCTCTGGGTTTGAATTCGCCTTCAAAGCATAAAGGATTTTATGACCGCGAAGAGATTCTTTCAATAAATTGAAATTTTCAATTATCTGCGCTTTGCTATAGATATAAATTGGCGTTTGGAATTCCTCAACGATCTTTCTAATTGGAACATTCTCACAGTAAAGTTCATCCGCTTTGTAATAAAAGTGCATTTTGGAATTTCCTTTTTTAAAAAAATTACTTTTCCAAGTTGAATTTTCCAATGAAAATTTTGCGAAAAAGCTCTGAAAATAAAAAAGGACGCCACAAGGGCGTCCCTAAAACTTAACGGAATAAAATCTCACTTCAAAAGACCCAGACGGCGATATTTTTCAACATATTTTTCGTAAAGCTTGACCTGCCTATTACTTAAATCAACTTTTTTACCTTGGATGAACTCATACACAACTTGCGTTGAAATCTCAAGCGGGTCACCAGTGGTGACGATTAAGGTTGCATCTTTACCTGGTTCAATTGAACCGACTTTATCAGCAACACCAAGTATTTCAGCAGGGTAAATTGTGATGGCTTTTAATGCCTCTTCCCTTGGAAGACCAAACGCAACGCAAGTTCCTGCTTGATATGGGAGATTTCTCTCATTGTAATAACCACCTTCTCCACCTATACAGAACTTAACACCAGCTTTATAAAGTTTATAGGCCACGGTGAATGGCTCATCATAATCAGAATATCTTTTTGATGGGAGGCGGTGAATGTTCGTTAAAATCACGGGTATGTTTTTATTTTTCAACACATCAGCCACCTTCCAAGAGTCAGCGCCACCAACGATTACAATTTTGAGCCCCTCGCTTTCAGCCCATTCAATTGCAGATAAAATTTCCTTTGAAGAATTCGCGTGAATGAAAACGGGAACTTTACCTTCAAGGACGGGAATCATCGCCTCATACTTTAAATCAGTATCGTGATATG
>JAPYWO010000059.1 GCA_028276305.1 Candidatus Thermokryptus sp. | reverse complement strand
ACCCAATCACCTACATTACCATAAAATGGACCAACAAAGACGAAACTATAATCCTTCCTATTTTGAGCGAGAAACTCAACAAGTCCGAAATCAATCCTCTCTGAGATGACGCCGACATAACCTATCACCGGTCTCTTAATACCCTGCAGGTCATCTGGACTCTTGACACAGAAATTCATTTCAGAAACACCGTTATGAATTACGATAACCTTATTTTTTGACGATGGAAATCTCTCCTCAAAAAATTTCTTCACATTTTCATTCACACAAAATATCAAATTCGCCCTGTTTGAAATCTCAAAATAAACATCACACAGATAGTCGTAAAGGTTTTTCAACGATGGATGTAAACAGAGATTATCAACGGCGTCAAAGAAGAAAAAACTTGGATTTAACGAATTAACAAGTTTTTGTGCAAATGGGTTGAAAGACAACAAAACGAAATCAGAAATCCCAAGATGTTCAAGAGAAGATAAAAGTTTATCAACGAAATCCCTGCTTCCATAAACTTTATCAAACCATAAATGCTTTTCAAAAATTTGCTCTGCTCCAAACTTGAAATGCTCAAAGAGATAAACCTTTTCATTCAACCTTTTTAAATTATCAAAAATTTTCAAAGCACCACTTACGCTCAATTTCCTAAATTTAAAAAGCGTCAAAATTGACCTCGGTCTCTCCACAATTACAACCCTTCTGACCCTTTCGTCTTTAATTATCTCCAAAATCAAATGTAAATCCCTGTCCCTGAACCCGAGGTTTTCCCCCTTTAGAAAGTCGTTGTAAGGTAGGATGACAAAGTCAATTCCCATCGCTTTTGAAAATTAATTTATAAACGAGGACCTCTTTTTCAGTTAAACAATAAAGGATGGAGTTCTGATAAACGACATCCCTTATCGTCTCATCAAAGGAAATTTTAGCGACCTCCTTCCCATCGTAATCAAACATAAAAACATTTTTACCATCGGCAACGAAAATAAGCGAATCTGCGAAAACGCCCGTTGGTTTTTTAAGCAAACCTGAGCCGAATCGCTTTAAAAAATTCCCGTAATAATCAAAAATCAAGACATCATTCTCATCAAGAACCACTATTAAATTTTGCGGTGATATTGAAATTTGGATCGGATTTATCAACCTACCTTGACCAGCTTCAACTCCTCCGAAAACCTTTACAACTTGATTAAACTTGTTAATTTTTACGCATCTGACATTTTCACCGTCAATTAAAAACAATTCATCAAATTTTGAAACGGCGACGCTTCTCGGGAAAGCGAAAAATTTACCATCATCTGAATCACCTTTAAAAGTAGCGATGTAATTTAAATTTTTATCAAATCTTTGAATCCTGTGATTGTTGTAATCAGCCACATAAATCGCGACACCTCTTCTTGCGTCAACATCGTATGGTTGGTCAAATTCAAGCGCTCCCCAACCGTAACCGCTCACATGCACAAGCAATGACCCCGTGCTTGAAAATTTTTTGATTGAATTATTCCCAGTATCAGCGACATAAATCTCACCAGTAGGACTTATTGAAATACCACGGGGATTTGAAAACTCACCAAATTTAAAGAGAAACTCAACTTGTATCTCAATCAAGGGGACAAAAAGAAAAAGCCAAAGCATCTTAAAATCTGCAGTATAATTTTATTTTTCCCGGCAAAAATTGAATTGAAAGATTTTCACCAACATCAAAATTATAAAGGTGCGCGTCAACATAGGCATCAACTATATTGGCAAGATAAAGCAAGGCAAGATAAATGCCGAAAAGGTCGCGCTGGTCTCTATAAAAATCCCTTAAACGCTTGTATCTATAATCACCGCCTGAAATTTCAATGCTTTTGACATAAAGTTCGCGGTAATATCTGTAGTTTCTGTCATTCTGTTTAAATTCATAGATGAAATACCCCGCAAGCCCATAAATGATTGGAATTTTCCAGTAAGATTTATTGTAAAATTGCCCAAGCCCGGGCAAAATAGCGCTCATCAACATTGCCTTGGTTGGGGATTTGGGCTCAACCTTTTTGGCTGTTTTTGAAGTGTCGGTTTGAGAAAATGAAATTGAAAAAACAAGAAAGAGAAAAATTAAAATTTTGTCTTTCATTTCGCCTGCTTGACAATCGCTATTAAGTCAATTTCTATTCTAACATCCCTTGGAAGACGCGAAACTTCAACGGTTGTCCTCGCGGGAGGCGAATTTTTGAAGTACTCTGAATAAACCTCGTTCATCGCTGAAAACTCGTTCAAATCCTTCATATAAATCGTCACCTTGACGACATCATCAAATGTTGCTCCAACTGATTCAAGGATTGCCCTCAAATTTTCAAGCACGCGCCTTGTTTGTTCTTTTATATCACCTTGAACGACTTGATTTGTCGCGGGGTCAATCGGAATTTGCCCAGCTGTGAAGATTAAATTTCCAGCGATGATCGCCTGGCTATAGGGACCAATTGGCTTTGGTGCTTTTTCAGTAAAGACAACCTTTTTTTCCATTTTCCCTCCAGAAATTGTTGACAATAGAGAAAAGATTGAAAACATTAACAAAAAAGTCACACGCATAAAAATCATTTTGAATTTTTTTCTATTAGTTCAAAAAGTTCAAGCAACCTCTCAAACTCATCGTCAGAATAAAACTCAATTACTATCTCTCCCCTTCCATTGCCCGTATGTTTAATTTTAACTTGAGTCCCGAAAATCCTCTTCAACTTTGATTCAATATCTCTAAACTCCGATTGTGCGGTTTTCTTCTTGGTTGTTTTTTCTTCAGCTATTTTCCCTTTTGAAAGATCACGCACAATTTTCTCAACCTTTCTGACAGACCAACCTTGCTTCACGATTTTATTCCATATCTCAACCTGAAGTTTCCTACTTGGCAAATTTATCAGGGCTCTCGCATGTCCCATCGTTATCTCACCGCGTTTTAAACTTTCCTGAATTTGTTCGGGGAGTTTCAACAACCTTATGAAATTTGCAACAGTTGTTCTATCTTTGCCTATCTTTTTCGCTATTTCCTCCTGAGTATAGCCGAGTTCTTCAATTAACCTTTGATACGCTTTCGCTATTTCTATCGGATTTAATTTCTCTCGCTGTATATTCTCAATGAGCGATAACTCAAGCAATTCTTTTTCTGACTCAACCTCAATTATATACGCTGGGATATGTGTAAGTCCTGCTTCCGTTGAAGCCCTTACTCTCCTCTCACCCGAAATAAGTTCATACATCCCCCCTGGTAATCTCCTCACGGTGATGGGTTGAATGACGCCTTTTTCAATTATTGACTGCTTTAACTCCTCAAGTGCGGTTCTATCAAATGTCTCTCTTGGCTGATATGGATTCGGTTTTATCTTCGCAATCTCAATTTTTGCTATTACACCGACGGACTGACCATCATCAAAGCGAATTTCTTTAGAGTCAATGCTTATCTCTTTCGTTACAGCTCTTGGTATAAGAGCATCAAGACCTCTCCCCAATCGTTGCTTGCTCATATCTGTTTGATTTGTTTACTTTTTCATTCCGCTGTATTAACTCTTCCGCAACTTTAGCGTAGGCAATTGCCCCGGGGGATTTAGCGTCATATAAAAGGATTGGTTTGCCGTGGCTTGGGGCTTCGCTCAACTTTACATTCCTCGGTATCCTAACCTCAAAAACCCTGTCTTTGAAATATCTCTTTATTTCATCCGCCACCTCGTTTGACAACCTCAACCTACCGTCATACATCGTCAAAAGAACGCCTTCAATGTCAAGTTTCGGATTCAATCTTTCTTTGACGATCTTTATTGTGTTAAGCAATTGCCCCAGTCCTTCAAGCGGTAGGAACTCGCACTGAACGGGGATCAAAACAGAATCAGCTGCCGTTAATGCGTTCAAAGTTAAAAGCCCAAGCGACGGAGGACAATCTATCAAGATGTAATCATACTTGCTTTTCAATCTTTCAATCGCTTTTGCGAGGATTCTCTCCCTCCCCTGAAACTCAATTAATTCATATTCACTCCCAACCAACTCAATTTTTGCAGGTATAAGTTCAAGGTACTTCAAATAAGGGTCCGAAAAAGTAACTATAGCGTCCTCGGGTCTAATTTTGCCAAGCAAAACTTCATAAATCGTCTTTTCATATTCTGGTTCAACCCCTAAGGAACTTGTTGCGTTTGACTGCGGATCAATGTCAATTAAAAGAGTTAACCTCTCTAAAGTTGCGAGATAAGTTGCCAAATTAACAGCTGTTGTCGTCTTCCCAACGCCTCCCTTCTGATTAGCAATAGCAATAACCTTACCCATGGGAATTCACACTTTACTTTTACAGCGTTAAAATCACCTTTAATCTAACAATTTAAAATAAAAGTTTCAAGCCCTAAATCGCGTCCTCTCCTGTCTCTTCAGTCCTAACCCTTATCACTTCTTCAACGGGATAAATGAATATCTTACCATCGCCAACTTGTCCTGTCCTTGCCGATTTTATTATCGCATTGACAATTTTATCCACCATATGGTCAGGTGCAACGATCTCAATTTTTATCTTTGGCAAGAAATCAACTTTATATTCCGCACCGCGATAAAGTTCCGTATGACCTTTTTGCCTGCCGTAGCCCTTGACTTCGGTTATGGTCATACCCTTAACACCTATCTCAGTAAGCGCCTCTTTGACTTCGTCAAGCTTAAAAGGTCTTATTATCGCCTCTATCTTCTTCATATCCGAAATCTCTTTATCTTCTTAAAACATTTATTATCGCTGCAATTCCACCAGCTGCAAGTCCGATGTCCCTCAATATAGCAAGTATATCCTTTATCACATCAATTGAACCACCTGGGACAACCACCGTATCCCCAGGCAAAAGAATCGGGCTTGGTTCCCCATCCTCTATTATTTTTTCAACATTCACTTTTATGACCTTCTCAACTATCGTTGAATCCTCCCTGACATTTCTTATTATCTTGACATCCTTTAGCTTCGCTTCTTTTAAAGGTCCTCCGCCATATGAGATAAGTTGAACAAGGTCTGTTGAACTTGGAACTTCATACCGTCCCGGATTTCTAACGAATCCCCAAAGGTTAACCGTGATTGTCAATTCTCCCGTCTTCCCGACAAAATAATAAGCGCTTGAACCACCACCTGTTACAATTCTTGTCCCGCTTTCAAACAATTGAGCAAATGAAATTGATGCAAAAAAAAGCAAAAGGATGATCGCCTTTTTCAACATAAATTTAGAGCACCTCCTCTATTTTTATTTGACATAAAACACTCCCCAATTTGACTTTGACCCGGCGCTTTGTCCAAATTGAACTCTATCAACACGCCACTTGTACTGTTGCCCCGGGATGAGATTCCCCTTGGCTTTGGAATCGTAATTGAATTTAACTGAAAAATCAGAAAAACTCCTAAAACTTGAAATCCATATCACGCTATCACTTTGCGCATTTTTAACCCTTATCACAAAATCCCCGCCACCATTTGGGTCATCCCACCTAAAAATCAAAGTGTCAGGGCTAACTTGCGAATTATTTCCCGGAGAAATCAACCTCGGTTTGAGATAAAGCTCAAAGGAAATCGTATCCGATGGCTGACTTTCAACATTATCGCGATTATACGCTCTTACGAAATAAAAATATCGCTTACGAAACTCAACATTTCTATCAATGAAAAATGTGTCCGCAGTTCCTGCTTGAGCTTTGACATCATAATAAAAATTGAATTCAACTTTATCCGTTTTAATCTCCCCACGATATAATTTATACCCTGTTGCGTTCAAAACCCTCTTCCATAGAATTTTTATCCCGTCAACTTCCGGGGTCGCACCGCTTCCAACATCAATTTCAGACAATGGATCGGAAACTGGCACAATCTCAGGTCTTTCAGGAGCTGGCAAACTCTCACGGTTCGGGCTACAGGAAGAAATTAAAATCAAAGCGAAAAGAAGTATTTTCAAATTAAATTTCATAACCTCTTCAAAATTTTATCAATTGAAATTGAACCGCTTACCCTGTGAACTGCTCCAAGCTCGTGCGAAAGAAAAGCATAATCAACCACTAAAAAATCAATCTTCATCCCTGCGCCAAAACTTAAATTTTTAACATTTTTTCCAACCCGCACAAATAACAAATTTTTATATCCGTATTCAATCCCGTACATCTTGTCAGTAAGATAAGAATTTTGACTTCCATATGCAAATGTTATTTTGCCAGACAAGAAATTCACAGGCAATGAATATGCGATGCCGAACATAAGCGTTGGTTCAATAAAGTGTTCTCGCCTTGTGCTCCAGGAAATCCTCGTCTTTCCTACATCTTTTAAAGCGAGTGAAATTGAAACATCACCAACCCTTTCCCTCTGCAAAAAGTCGTCCATGCTAAACCTGAACATAAATCCAACATCAAAACCAATCCCGGTCGCCTTTTCACCGCCAATGTTTTGATTTATCAGTTTGAAATTTACACCCACAGGAAATGAAACAGGCATTTTATATCTTGACCAACCGAAATTCACATCAAATTTAAATTCCCTTGCAAAAGAAAAATAAAAAACATCCTCAACATCGCTGAAGAAAGCGCCACCAGTATAACTTTTCACAAGCTCTTCCCTTTCAAGTGCGGTCTCATACTTCGTGTAATCGGGCGTAAGCGGTATATCATCAACACTTAATCTGACCCAGTTGATCGCAACGCCTATTTTTTGAATCTGTTGTATGTAGCCAAGGTGAAAAAATGAAGCCAGTGGCGAGGTCAAAGCACCAAATTGAGATGAATACATGAAAGAAAAAAGCCCGCTTCCGGAAATTGCAACCCCAGCTGGGTTATAATAAAACGATGAACCATCGTCAGCTATCGCAATAAAAGCTCCACCCATGCCCAAAGCCCTGGCGCCAACAGGAATCCTTAAAAATTCACCGGCATATTTTGAATCATCCGCAAACGAAAGCGAAAAAATTAACAAAATAAAAATTAACTTTTTCATTTTTCTCTCCAAGTTTATCTTACCCTTGCGAT
>JAPYWO010000058.1 GCA_028276305.1 Candidatus Thermokryptus sp. | reverse complement strand
ATTTTCAAAAATTTTCAAACCGAAAAAAGGCAGAAGGAAATCATTGAAAAAAATGAGTCAATTTTAAAACTTCACATGCACATAGTCAAAAAAATTGATTTCTTTACATTCAAGCTCCACCACACGATTTATGACATAAGACAATTCAAATGGCTCGGCTACAAGATTAAGCCAAGATATACATTTGTGCTGAATCTCAATTCAATTGAACTCGTTTGGGAAGGGATGAGCAACTCGTTGAAAAGGAAAATAAAAGAAGCTCAAGGGGCTGGTTTTAGCGTTTTAAAATCAAATTCAGCAGATGTGCTCGCTAAACAGCAAATTTTAAGCTATGAGAGAACCGGTGGAAAATTTTTCCTCAGCTTTGAAAGTTTAAAAAATCTTCTGAATGAACTTGTCAAATCCGGCATCCTTGAGATTTATTATCTCGTTGACGGTCAAGGGGACATCCTTGCTTCAAGGGGAATTTCAACTTGGGAAGGAAAAGGGTACGATATAGTAGCGGGGATGAGCGGGAAAAACTCCGATGTTGCATCACATTTCTTAGTGTGGAAAATACTTGAGGACTTATCAGCGAGGGGAATAAAAGAGTTTGACTTTTGCGGGGCTGATATTGAAAAAGTTGCTTTTTTCAAAATGCAGTTCGGGGGCGAGTTAAAACTTTCTTTTGAGGTGAGCTTCGCAAAAGGACTTTTAAAACTTTTTCAAAAGTAAGCGTGCTTGATTCAATCGTCAAAAAAGCCAGCTTGATCAGTTTATCAAGAATCATCAACCTTACTGGCTTACTAATAGTAACAATTATACTCGCACGCCATTTCTCAAAAAGCGAATTCGCGCTTTACGATCAGATATGGCTCATACTTAACACTATAACTCCGCTCATCTCATTTGCATTTTCAAGCGCCGTTTACTTCTTCGGCGTGAAGGAAAAATCAAACAATTATATAACAACCATATTTTCCTTCCTAACACTTCTTGGCTTTGCCTTAACCATTTTGCTCTACCTGTTAAGATTTGAAATCGGGAAAATCTTAAACAATGCGCTCTTCCCGGAAAACTTTTTTTATTTCGCCTTGTTCTTTCTGTTCTCAATTCCAACTTTAATCCTTGACTCCATTTTCATTTTAAGAAATGAATTCAAAAAGCTTTTCCTCGTGACGCTTATAACTGTAATGCTTTACATCATCGCTGTGCTTTTTTCCACTTTTTTCAGCAAGGGGATTCTATTTATCTTTGCATGCTTGTCAGCCATAGCAATTTTAAGATTCATTTATATGATTGGCTTCCTGAGGAAAAATTTCAATCTCAACTTAACAAATTCCCGACTTAAAGAGGTTTTGACATATACTTCCCCTCTCATCCTTGGTCACATAAGCGCGATTTTATCAAGGCAAATTGACAAGTTTATAATTGCGAGTAATTTCGCGCCGGAGATTTATGCGATCTATGGCGTTGGAGCTAAAGAACTTCCAGTTGTCCCGTTAATAACAAGTTCTTTTGCCTCTGTAAGTTTTCCGGAAATAAGCAAACTATACGATGCAGGTAAAAAAACGGATGTTGCAAAACTCATAAGCGATGTCATTAAATCAACCGCGGTATTTGTCCTTCCCGTTTTTTCATATTTACTTTTTTTCTCAAACGAGTTCATAGTGGTTTTATTCTCTCCAAAATACGCTGAAAGCGCCGAAATTTTCAGGATTTATATATTTTTCCTCCCCGTGAGGATTTTGCTTTATAGCCCAATCCTTTCTGCTTTGGGTAAGCAAAAAATTTACATGTTTATCTCATTGATTGACCTTGCCTTAAACTTTATACTCGGTCTATCGCTTCTGAAAGTTATCGGTTTAAAAGGTCCTGCGGTAGCGGTTGTGCTCTCAACATACATTGAGACATCTTTGATGTTATATTTCATTTTAAGGACGCTATCCGGGATAAAACTGTGGGACATTTTCCCCGTGAAATTTCTAATTTTAGTTTTAGCCATTTCGCTCTCAATCGCCTCATTTTGCTATTTGATCGGAAAATTCATCTACGATGTTAACTTGAGATTTTTATCAACCGGGTTGCTTTTTTCAGTTGTTTACTTTGCGCTCATAAAGAGGAGGGTAATTCCGTTGGGTTGAATTTTTCAATTTTATTTCCAAAATTTTAAGCAAATAAGCACCGAAACAAATAAAAAGGAGAAAAAGCCATGTCCGATTACAGGGTTGAAAAAGACGCACTTGGGGAGGTAAAAGTTCCAACCTGGGCACTTTGGGGAGCGCAGACACAAAGGGCGGTTGAAAATTTTCCAATAAGCGGGATCAGATTCCCAAGGACATTTATCAAAGCAATCGGGCTTGTTAAGTATTGTGCAGCAAAGGTTAACAAAGAACTCGGTTTACTTGATGAAAAGAAGGCGGAAGCGATAATGCAGGCGTCAAAGGAAGTAATTGAAGGGAAACTTGACGAACATTTCCCGCTTGATGTTTTCCAGACGGGTTCTGGCACATCAACGAATATGAACGCAAATGAGGTTATCGCAAATCGTGCCTGTGAAATTTTAGGAGCTCAACGAGGGGACAAAACAGTCGTCCATCCGAACGACCATGTAAATCTTGGGCAATCTTCAAACGATGTCATCCCGGCGTGTATCCATATTTCGTCAGCGCTTGCCCTGAAGGAAAAACTTTTACCGGCACTTGAAAAACTCCACAAGGCACTTATTGAAAAAGCAAAAGAATTTGACGACATAGTCAAAACTGGTAGAACCCACCTTATGGATGCTATGCCAGTGCGACTCGGGCAAGAATTTTCGGGTTACGCTTCCCAAATTGAACTTGCGATTGAAAGGATTAATTCGGTTCTGCCGAGATTGTATGAACTTGCTCTTGGAGGAACGGCGGTTGGAACTGGGATAAACACACATCCGGAATTTGGCAGAAGAATTGCTGAGGCACTCTCACAAGAGACGGGGATACCTTTCAAAGAGACGAGAAATCACTTTTCGGCTCAAGCAACTATGGACACAGCGGTTGAATTAAGCGGTGCTTTAAAAACGCTTGCGGTTGCGCTTTACAAAATTGCAAACGACCTAAGATGGATGAATTCAGGTCCACAAGCTGGACTTGCTGAAATTCGTTTACCTGCACTTCAACCCGGTTCATCAATTATGCCAGGCAAGATAAACCCGGTCATCCCTGAAGCTGTTATAATGGTATCAATGCAAGTGATCGGGAACGATTCGGTTGTCACACTTGCAGGGGCTTCTGGAAATTTTGAGCTTAATGTCGCTCTCCCAGTTATAGCACGGAACTTACTTGAATCAATAACGATACTTGCGAACGCAAGCGAAGTATTCGTTGATAAATGCATTAACGGGATCGTCGCAAACAAAGAACACATGCAACGCATCGCCGAACAAAACGCAATCCTTGCAACTGCTCTCACACCTTACATCGGCTACGATAAAGCAGCTCAAATTGTCAAAAAAGCGATGGCTGAGAATAAAACGATCCGTGAGGTTGCACTTGAACTCGGTCTGATGAAAGAGGATGAACTTGACAAAGTCCTTGATATAAGAAAAATGACCGAAGGCGGATTTGTAGCTGGGGTTTCTGGTGGCGGTTGATCGCTCAAAAAGGGGGACATCATCGTCCCCCTTCCCAACTTAATTAAAAACTCATCAAGGAAAATGACAATGAAAGTTGAAAAAATACAGGAGAAACTCGTTGAACTCGGAATTGATGGTTGGCTATTTTATGACTTTCACAACAGGGATAAAATCGGTTTGAAAATCCTCGGTTTGTCAATCCAAGGTCTCGCAACAAGAAGATGGTTTTATTTCATCCCCGCAAATGGTGAACCGATAAAACTTGTACACAGAGTTGAACCCGACAAACTTGACACTCTTCCCGGAAAAAAATTTTTTTACTCCGGATGGCGTGAACTTCACGAGCGACTTAAAGAAATACTCGGCTCACCGAAAAAAATCGCCATGCAATATTCTCCAATGAATGCAATCCCTTACATATCAATCGTTGATGCCGGGACAATTGAACTTCTACGAGGTCTCGGACACGAAATTATTTCGTCTGCTGACTTAGTTCAAATTTTTGAAGCATTGATTGATGAAAATCTGATCAAAACTCATTTTGAAGCTGGAAAACTTGTTGATGAAACGCTTGATGAGGCATTTGAAGAAATAAGGAAAGGAGTAAGAAGCGGGAAATACAAAACAGAATATGAGATTCAACAATTCATTTTGAAAAGATTTTATGACAAAGGGTTAACATCCGACGAAGACCCGCCGATAGTTGGAGTCAATGACCATCCATCTAATCCTCATTTTTATCCGACGCCTGAAAATTCAAGGGAGATAAAGCCCGGGGATAAACTTTTAATTGACCTATGGGCGAAGAAAAACGAACCAGGGGCGATTTTCTACGATATAACCTGGTGTGCTTTCATAGGTGATGAACCGCCTGAGGAATATGTAAATCTGTTCCATATCGTAAGGGACGCAAGAAGGGAAGCTTTAGCATTTCTACAAAATCGCCTCAACCAAAATCTTGAAGTCGCTGGTTGGGAAATTGATGAGGTCGCAAGAAGATATATCCAAGAAAAAGGCTACGGGGACTACTTCACACACAGAACTGGGCACTCTATAGGGGAAAATGTCCACGGAAATGGCGCAAACATTGATAACTTTGAAACCCAAGACCTAAGGAAACTTCTCCCCGGCTCACTCTTTTCACTTGAACCTGGAATTTACATCCCCGGCAAACTTGGCGTCAGATCCGAGGTGAATGTCTACATAAACTCCGAAAAGAAAGCAATTATCACGGGTCGCGAACAAGAGGAACTCGTCTTGATCTATTAAAAATAAACACGGAGTGAAAATGTTTTTAACGGCGATAATCGTTTACCTTGCTCTTTTACTCACCATTGGGATTCTAAAAACGAGGTCGGTTAAAACACAAGATGATTTTATGGTCGCTGGAAGGTCAACCCCGGTTTATAAACTTGTTGGGACACTACTTGCAACATGGATTGGTTCCGGAAGCATAATTGCTGGCGCTGGACTTGCATATAGAGTTGGTTTTTCAGAATTATGGCTTTCGGCTGGAGCTTGGGTTGCGATCGTGATTGTGTACTTCCTCGCAGGGAGAGTAAGAAAGATCGCCCAATATACTATGCCTGATATACTTGAACAAAGATACAACAAATGGGCAAGGATACTGGGGACAATCACAATTGTAATAGCATATGTTACAATAGCGAGCTATCAATTTAAAGGTGGCGCATTTGTCCTCAATCTCGTAGCCGGCGTTCCAGTTGAACAAGGAATTATAATAACCGCAGTGTTTGTTGTTTTGTTCACTGCCCTTGCGGGATTGATCTCCGTGATAACCATGGACATAATAAATGGGACATTGATGTTGCTTGGAATAGCGCTTGCGGTCCCGATTGTATTAAACGATGTTGGCGGATGGACAACCGTAAGGGAAACGCTACCGCCGGATAGATTTGCGGTTTTCGGTCAAAAGGATTTCATTTGGGCTATGGGCGTTTTCTTCCCTACATTTTTCCTTCTGCTTGGTGAGTCAAGCATGTATCAAAAATTTTTCAGCGCAAAAGACGCAAAGTCGGCAAGACAAGCTGTTGTCTTTTGGGTGATAGGAACAATCATAATTGAAACATCAATAACTGCGCTCGCTGTTTTTGCAAGCGTTAAATTTAAACTTGAGGAATCGGAAAAAGTCATAATACACCTTGCGACACACGGTCATGAAATAGGTTTGCCACAAGTCGTCGGAATTATGCTGATAGTTGCTGCAATGGCTATTATAATTTCAACGGCGAACAGTTTCCTTTTAACGCCAAGCACAAATCTCGCAAGAGACATATACCAGAGATTCATAAACCCAAACGCATCGCACAAGCAGATAATAGCTTTACAAAGGGTTTTAATTTTCGTCCTTGGATTTCTGGGTTATCTTTTGTTGACGCGATTTCAAACGGTTTTACAAATGGCATTAACGGCATATACGATGATAGGTGCTGGATTGACGCCAGCTCTGCTCGCAGCTTTTTTGTGGAAAAGGGTTACAACACCAGCTGGAGTGGCAAGCATAGCAACGGGAATGGGAATCACTTTAATCATAACCCTTATCAATATGTTCAGGCATGAACCAATACTTGAAGCTGATTATATCGTCCTTCCAGCTGCTGCTGGCTCAATAATTGTCCTGATAGTTGTAAGCTTACTTACCCCACCTGACCCACCGGAGAAGTGGAAACCTTTTGTTGAAAATAAAAATTGAAACCGAAAATGAAAAGATTTCTTTTTCTAATTCCGCTGATTCTCTCTTTGGCAATTGCGCAACCGGAAAATCTTGAAATACTTCACAGGAAAACATTTGAGAAAATCAAATTCATAGCCGATACATCTGATGGTGTCATTGGTGTCGCGGTTAAAAATCTCGTGACGGGCGAGACATTTCTTATAAACGAAAATTTAACTTTCCCACAAGGTAGCGCGATAAAAATTCCAATACTGATTGAAGTCATGAAACAGGCAAGCGAGGGCAAGTTTAAACTTACAGACAAAGTAAAAATTGAAAAAAAGCAACAAGTCGGCGGTAGCGGTGTCCTAAAGGAATTTGGCGATGGGCTATCGGAATTAAGCATTTATGACCTCGCAGTTTTAATGATCACAGTAAGCGACAACACAGCAACAAATATATTGATTGACCTCGTCGGGATGGATAATGTGAATAAAACGCTTGAGAAACTCGGCTTAAAAAACACGAAATTACAGCGCAAGATGATTCGTCCAGATGCATCAGCAAGAGGTGATGAAAATATCTCAACCCCAATGGAAGCAATGAAACTTATGGAAATGCTTTACAAAAACGAAGTCGTGAGCAAAGATGTATCTCAAAATGTCCTCGCGATTTTAACTAAAGAGAAGGAGGGAAATCTCACTAAATATCTTCCC
>JAPYWO010000057.1 GCA_028276305.1 Candidatus Thermokryptus sp. | reverse complement strand
GTTGCCCTGAAATTATTCTTCCCTTTAAGCGAAAAACTCAAACTTTGCTCCTGCGCCCCGGCGATCGGTGGCTTATAACTATAATTTACATCTGCTGAGAAGGTTTCATATCCGACACCGCCATAAAGTGTAAAGAAAACAAAACTTTTACTTGCGTGGACATTGACATTTAAAGCTGTCGCTTTAAGATACGAACCAACCTTCAACTGCTGATAAAGACCTTGAATGGCAACATCTATCGGAAACATCGGTATGTATTGGCTAACGCTATGCCCCAAACCAATTCCAAGAAGATTTACTTTTCCAACCTCATCTTTGATCTTTATAGATGGGACAAACCTTACAAGAAGTTCAGAGTTCATAGTTGACACTGCAACCTGAGGGACAGCAAGTGGAGCGATTGTCAATCCTATTCCTCCCGGCAACTTAACATCCTGAATGTTTTTATACCTTGTCGTTGCACCAGCATCTTTATCGCCAAAGACCGTAGCCGTCTTAACAGTTGAAGGGTAATAATCGGTGCCAAGTTCAGCGATGAAATCTTTCATTGATGATGGGACAAAAACAGCCATCGCTTTAACCCCGACATAAAATCCGAAAAGTTTACTCATTGAAGCGGTATGATAAAGCCCTGAGTTTAAGTTAGCCCCCATCACATCAACAAGCGGTTGGATATAACCTTTTGCAGCGGATTGCGGGAAGTTTCCGAGTTTTTGATCAACCTGAGCGAAAACAAAAGAAGAAAAAATTAAAAATATGCCCACTAATTGAATTGCTCGCCTCATTTTTACCTCCGTTTTTTGGTTTTTAAATTAGCTCACCCTTTCAAGAACGAAATCCGCAAGTTTTAAAAGTGATTCCCGCGCTGGGGAATCTGGAAAATCAAATATAAATCCCTTCGCTCTGTCAAGATATTCTTCTGCGACCTTCAATGTGTAATCAATACCGCCGTAACTTTTCACGAAATCAATCACATAAGAAATATCTTTCTTCGTCAGATTATTTTTTATGATTTTAATCACACGCCTTGCTTCTCTACGGGACGAGTTTTTCAAAGCATAGATTAACGGTAGCGTTATCTTTCCATCTTTTATATCTGCGCCAACTGGTTTTCCCGTTATTGAACTATCACCTGTGTAATCAAGCAAGTCATCCCTTAGCTGAAAAGCGATGCCTATATTTTCCCCGTAATTTTTCAATTTCATCCTGAGGAATTCGTCATCGGTTGCACTTGCTGCGCCTAGTTCGCAACAAGCGGAAATTAAAGATGCGGTTTTATCCGATATTATCCTGAAATAAACTTCCTCGTCAATTAAATTTGACCTTGAGCTTTGAATCTCAAGTAATTCTCCCTCGCTCATCCTTTTAACAGCATCGCTTGTTATGTGAAGAAAGTCATATTCCTTATGCCTTAGCGAAATCAACAACCCTTGCGCTAAGAAAAAATCACCCATCAAGACAGCAACTTTATTCCCCCATATTGCATTTATTGATGGAAAACCACGCCTCATGTCGGACTCATCAACGACATCGTCATGTATAAGCGTCGCTGTGTGAAGAAGTTCAGCAAGTGTAGCAGCATGATATGTGGCTTCATTTATCTCACCGACAAGCTTTGCAGAAAGTAAAACCAGAGTTGGTCTGATCCTTTTCCCTTTTTGTCTGAGGATGTAATGCGAAATTATATTCAAAAGTTTCACTTGTGAAAACATCGTGCGCTTAAAAATTCTCTCAAATTCAAGTAGTTCCTTTTGTATCGGTTGTATAATTTCCTTTAAATTCACAACTCCACCTTTTTTGTTTTAAACATTCGGCTTTTTACCTGTTAATTGAACGACAAAAATGCTAAGTTCATACAAAAGATAAAGCGGGATTGCAAGTGTCGCTTGGCTTGCTATATCTGGACCCGGGGTCAGGACAGCAGCAATTATTAAAATCACAACTACTGCATGCTTTCTGTAATGTCTCATAAAAGCCGGGGTTAAAATTCCGATTCGTCCAAGGAAAAAAGAAACCATCGGCAATTCAAAAACTATCCCCGATGCGAGAACAAGCCCGATGACAAAACTCATATATTCATTTATCGCTATGATATTTTTTATCTCATTGCTACCAAAACCGGCGAAAAATTTCAGCGATACAGGAAGAAGAACGAAATAGGCAAAGACAAGCCCAGCGAAAAAACAAAACGATGAAAAGGCAACGATCCATAAAACATACTTCCTCTCCCTTGGTAGAAGTCCCGGCTCAACGAATTTCCAGATTTGATAAAGTGTGAAAGGCAAACTCAAAACAACACCTGATATGACGACGACTTGCATATAAAGCATGAACTGTCCATACGGCTTGAGATTTTGGAGTGTAAAGCCAGCCCTTTTAGCCGGGACGATTAAAATACCATTGACGATTTCATCGCTGAAGAAAGCACAAATTATAACCCCGATTAAAATTCCAAGAAGTGATTTTATTATCCTTGATCTTAATTCTTCAAGGTGCTCCCAAAATGTCATTTCTTTCTCATACACTTGTGCGGTGTTTTCCGTTTTCGCCTCAGCCATAATAAAATTGGTTTATCTTCGCAAAACTTTTTGATTAAGTTAATTATTTAGAAAGTTAAAATCAAAAAATCCCCCATCTTTTCGGAGTGATTTGTGCCCGGGGCGGGATTCGAACCCGCACGGGCTTATCGCCCACTACACCCTGAATGTAGCGCGTCTCCCAGTTCCGCCACCCGGGCAAAATTCAACTAAATTTATCGCTTGTGAAAAAAATTTCAAAATTTGCTTTTAAATTTCATTTTTGCAAATTTTTACTGCGTGAAAAACAAACATTTAAACCCCAAAAATGAAATACGAGTTTTTAATCTCGTTGCTAATTTTAACTTTGGGTTGCAAAATTGTTGAACAAGGAGATGAATTCATCTACGGAAAAATTTATATCCACTCAATCGTGGTAGATGACAGCGTAAAATTCGGCGAAACATTCACTGTTAAAATCTATGGCTCGTTCCCAACCCCCGGCTGGGAAATTTTCAAACACGAGATAAACGAAACGGAAAATGAGATTGAAATAACACCGATCGCAAGGATTCGCAAGGATATTTATGTTATCCAAATTCTGACTCCTTGTTCTACTTCTGTTGATATAGTTTGCAAAACTAAATCCGACTCTTTGAAAATAGTTGCAGTGGGAAGAACATCAAAAATTGAAAAGACAATAAGAGTTGTAAAGTAAAACCTATGCCGGCAAAAATTGATATAGAAAAAAAGGACGAATTTTACATCGCAAGATGCTTTCAGCTTGCTCTAAAAGGCAAGGGTTATGTTAGCCCGAACCCAATGGTCGGTTGCGTTATAGTGAAAGACAATAAGATAATCGGGGAGGGTTATCACGAAAAATATGGTGAGGCACATGCGGAGGTAAACGCAATCAAAAACGCAACCGAAAGCGTTGAAGGCGCAACCCTTTATGTTAACCTTGAACCGTGCGTTCACTACGGCAAAACACCACCTTGTGTTGACCTGATAATTGAAACCAAAATAAAAAGAGTTGTCATCTCAACGATTGACCCAAATCCACTTGTTAACGGCAAAGGGATTGAGAAATTGAAAAATGCAGGAATTGAGGTCACCGTTGGAGTCCTTGAAGAAGACGCAAAGAAACTAAACGAATTCTTCTTCAAGTATATAACTCAAGGAATTCCATTCGTCGGTTTAAAAATCGCACAGACGATTGACGCAAAAATTGCCGATATTGAAGGAAACTCAAAATGGATAACCAACGAGCAATCACTTCATTATGTCCATCAACTTCGCCATGAATATGATGCTGTCTTAATCGGTAGTCGCACCGCAAAACTTGATAATCCGAATTTGACAGTTCGCCTCGTTGAAGGAAGAAACCCTTATAGAATAGTGCTTGATTCAACTTTAAGCTTACCCTTTGAACTTAACATCTTTTCAGACAACAACAAGGATAAAACAATTGTTTTCACTTCGGCTGAGTCGTTCAGGGAAAAGAAGGAAAAAATTGAAAAACTTGACTCGCTTGGGATAAAAGTTATCCCTGTTAAATCATCAAGGAAAAAACTTGACTTGAAAGAGGTTTTGGAAAAGCTCGCACAACTTGAGATCGCTTCGGTTTTGGTTGAAGGTGGCGGTAAAATTTTCACCGAATTTTTAAAACGAAAGCTCGCCGACAAAGTTTATGTATTCATAGCCCCTAAAATTCTCGGCAAAGGGATACAAAGCATAGGCGACATTGGTATAAAATCAATAAAGGAAATCATCACTTTGAAAGATATATCAATACAAAATTTCGGAGAAGATGTTCTGATAACTGGCTACCTACGGACTGATTAAAACAGTTCTCTCCTATTTGCGTAAAAATTCAAAAGCAAGCCAACCATCGCCATATTCATCCACATTGCGGAACCGCCGTAACTTAAAAATGGCAACCAAATTCCAATAACTGGGAAAAGACCAAGCGTCATACCTATGTTAACAACAACATGGAAAGCCCAAGTTGAGAAAATCCCTATCGCAACTAAACTTGCAAACCTCTGCTTTAAAATTGATGCGAGGTTTAAAATTCGCCATAAGAGAATAAAATAAAGGATCAAAATTATAGCCGAACCGATGAATCCAAATTCTTCTGCTGGAACGCAAAATATAAAATCCGTCCACTGCGCTGGGACAAACCTCAATTGTGTCTGCGTCCCTTTTAAAAAACCTTTACCAGTTAGCCCACCTGAACCAATAGCTATTTTTGATTGTATGACATTATACCCCGCACCGAGAGGGTCACTTGATGGATTGAGAAAAGTAGCGATGCGTTTTTGTTGATGTGGTTTTAAAACTTTATGATAAATATGTTCACTTGTAAGCCCAACCATAAGATTAAGGGCGATGACCAAAAAAGTCAAAATCAAGGACCTTCTCATCAGAATAAAAACAAGCGTAGTCAAAATTAGAGCGATTATGAAAATCTTCATACTTAAAAAAGACGCCAGAATCACCACCATCGGCGACAAAATTAAAATAAGCCAAAATGCTGGAACACCAGCCCAAAAAGTCACACCGAGGAAAATGCTCCCGAAAACAATCGCAGTTCCAAGGTCGGGTTGTAAAATTACAAGAAAAATAGGAATGAGTGTTAAAACAGCTGAAACGATCAAAGTTATAATTCTGTCTGGCTCAACATTTCTTCTTGAAAGAAAATAAGCCAAGATTAAAATAGTTGTAAACTTAGCAAATTCAGACGGTTGAAATTGAAATCTCCCGACTTGTATCCAGGACTCTGAACCGGATGTTTTCTTACCGATAAATAAAACTATGACGAGGAAAATGGTGGACAAAATATAAAGCCAAACCGACAGTCGGATCAACTTTTGAACCGGGAAAAAATAGAAGAACAAAGCGACGAGCAAACCGCTGAAAATCCAAAGTACATGCTTAACAAAAATTGAATATTGCCCTGGCAAATTGGTTGCGCTATAAACCGAAAGCAAACTTATCAATACAAGCCCTAAAAATGGGATCAAAATTTTAAAGTCAATTTTATCGGCTATTCCTCTTTCCATTTCACAAGTTTAAACTCTGTTCTTTGATTTTTAAGTTCAAAGTACTTCTTAACTATTTCCCTTGCCATTGGTGCAGCAACTGCTCCACCGAATCCAGCGTTTTCAACTATGATAGCAAAAGCGATTTCCGGGTTTTCATACGGGGCGAAACCTATAAACCAAGCGTGGTCATTCCCGTGTGGATTTTGCGCCGTTCCTGTCTTACCTGCTACATTTATGCCTTCAACCCGCGCTGACTTACCAGTACCGTTAGGACCATTGACGACAAGATACATCGCCTCACGAACTATGTCAAAAGTTTGCTTTGAAACGGGAATTTGACGAGTATAATATGACACCTCTTCAACTTTACCGGTTCTCTTATTCACGACTTTTTTGACGAGATGTGGCTGATGATAATTTCCATAATTGGCTAAAGCCATGGCATAACATGCCATTTGAAGAGGCGTCGCGCTTATCTCGCCTTGACCTATCGCTAAACTTATCAAGTAACCCTTGGTCCATTTATTGACTCCATAAACACGATTGAAATAATCCGTTGATGGCAAAATCCCCGAAACCTCTTCCAATAAATCAACACCGGTTTTCTTACCAAATCCAAAAAGAGAACCGTATTTTGACCACTCATCAAAATTCACTCTTAACATCAAATTATAGAAGTAAACATTACAGGACACTTCAATCGCTTTTGTCAAATTAACCCAACCGTGCCCATGACTTGTATGGCACTTAAAAACTTTATTCCCGTAGACGAAATAACCGGGGCAATAAACTTTCCAATTTAAGTCAACAGCTCCAGTTTCAAGAGCTGTAATCGCAAGGATCATCTTAAAAGTTGAACCTGGGGAATACAAACCAGAGATAGCCCTGTTCAAAAGTGGTTTGCGTGGGTCATTGTTAAGCGCATTCCAAAACTCGGGCGGTGTATAACCACTGAGCGAAGAAAGGTCATAGTTTGGCTTGCTGACCATTGCGAGAATTTCACCGTTTCTCGGATCAATCACGACAGCTGAACCCGATTTCCCCTCAAAGAGACCTTCAATAAATGATTGCAAATCCAAATCAACCGTTAAAACAAGATCAGAGCCCTCCGAAGGCGGTATATCGCTCCTTCCATCGTTATATCTCCCAACGAATCTACCAAGCGCATCAACCATTACAAAACTATAACCTTTTTCCCCCTTTATTATCAACTCATAACTTTTTTCAAGTCCAGAATGCCCTATTTGATCCCCCGATTTGTAAAGTCCTTTGTATACCGAGAGCATATCCGGTGTGATTTCCTTGACATATCCAAGTATATGCGAGGCGATCGTTGGTTCTTTATAATTTCTCTTATGCTCAATCAAGTAATCAACCCCTTTCAATTCATCGCGGTGTTCTTCAATATAAGCTATAGCGCTAATCGGCGCATCGCGCCGAATCCTAACCTGGGCAAAAGGTGAGGGTGCAGT
>JAPYWO010000056.1 GCA_028276305.1 Candidatus Thermokryptus sp. | reverse complement strand
TGGCGTTGACACGGTTAGATTTTTTTACGGTAGCGATGGTTATATCGCAAGGTCAAGTGAAATAGCGGATACGAATAATATCATTATACAAGCAGGGGTTGGTCTTAGAAGTATTTTAAAATTTGACGTTTCAAAGTTGCCTAAAAATATAATCGTTAATCGTGCGGAAATTTCAATTTATTTGAAGGAGAAAAAAAGATACATAAGGGGAACTGACTCTCTGATAGCAAGCTTTATAACTGACCTCGGGCTTGTGAAAAAGTCGCTCGGTGGGGTTGAAGGTAATTATCTTGGTGTGAGAAATCCACTTGATACACTTGAATATATAATCCCGGTGACCACGCCTGTTCAGCGCTGGTTAAATGGCGAGCCAAACAACGGGGTTTTAATAAGATTTTACAATGAACATGACAACTTTGACCGTTATGTCTTTCATTTCAAAGATAGAAAGCCGAAGTTAAAAATTTATTACACAACAAAACCGGGAGTTTAAACTGGGTATGAAATCAAAATTTAAAATTTTTGTCCTTTTGATTTCGGTTGCTTCATTCGCTTTTGGAGGTGGGTCTGTCTATTCAAGGTTTGGGCTTGGAATTTTAAGATTTGCAACGGTTGATAAAACAGCAGGGCTTGGCTCTCTTGGAATTGCTCTTTTTGACCCAATTTACATCAATAGATACAATCCAGCTCTTTGGAGTGAAATTGCAAGGGTGAGGGTCTCCGGTGGTTATCTTTATGAGGGAACATCTTTGAAAGATAAATTTAAAAACACATTTTTAACAAGCGGAAACTTTGACGGTGTCTTGATGGCGGTCCCTGTGTGGAAAAAATTTGGCTTAACATTTACAACTGGACTTATGCCGTTTAGCAGTGTTAATTACATCGTCAAGAAGGATTCAATACTTCAGGATAGATATTTTTCTCAATCGTATAGAGGGGAGGGAGGAATTTCAACATTTGTTTTTGGCTTTTCATTCAAACCCTCAAACAAGTTTAGTTTTGGAGCACGGCTTGATTATTTTTTTGGCACTATAACAAACTTTTGGGAGACAAATTTTGGCAGTAGTGAGTTTTTCTTTTCAACGATAAAAAGGGAAAGAAATTACAGCGGGCTTGGGTTAACTGTAGGGCTTGCTTATGGGCTCGGCGTTAGTAAAAACAGCTTGACATTCGGCTTGACATTTTCAAGCCCTGTGACCTTGAAAGGGACATCAACGATTGAGTATTATTTACCAATCGTTTCTCAATCGACGGTATCTGAGATAAGCGAGTTTGATGGTTACCTCCCGTATCGCGCTGGTTTCGGGGTGAGTTATTTTTTGAGGGAGAGAATTCAAGTTTCAGGTGACATTTATTATCAAAATTGGAACAGGTTTAAAATAAATGGCGAACATCCAACTGAGATAAAAGATGCTATAAGAGTTGGCACAGGAGTTGAAGTTTTACCATCAAGGGAAATAACTGCGGGTTTCTTTCAAAAGACATCTTACAGATTTGGAATTTTTTATAATGAAACATATCTTAAAGTAGAAGAGACGAAAATAAATGAGTTGTTCTTTTCCATCGGTTTGGGTTTTCCGGTAAGCTTTGACACGAGATTGAATCTTGCTGTTGAATATGGCTTTAGAGGAAAGGTTGATGTCGTAAGCGATAGGGTTTTGAGAATTTCATTCGGAATAAACACAGGTGAAATTTGGTTTGTAAAACAAAAGCTTGAGGATTAAATATGAAAAAAATCTTTTTGGCATTGTTTTTTATTTCGGGTTTCGTTTTCGCTCAAGGGACAGCGCAAGATTCAATGGAGGTGTTGAAGAATTGGTCGTTGTTTTTTGAGTATTTTAAAACTGGGGATTATAACAGCGCAGTGCCTTACGGATGGAAGGTCATGCAGATGCAACCATCAAGGTTTAAAACGCTTTATAGGGCTATGGAGAAAATTTATTTGAAGTACTATGAAGATGCACCCCAAGACAAAAAAACCGCTTATGCGGACACCCTTTTGATAATTTATGATAATGCGATAAAGTATGACCCTGAAAAAGCTTCAGAGTATTACCTTCGCAAGGGATATGTGCTTGAAAATTATTATACTGGTAGAGATAGTGAAGCGATAGTTGCGTATGAGAAAGGAATTGGGCTTGATTTTGAAAATACGGAGTTTTATTATATTGACCGACTTGGCGTTCTTTACATCAAGAATATGGAGGCGCACCCGGAATACAGAGATAGGGCGATTGATCTTTATAGGAGAGTGATTGAAAAAGATCCGCAAAATGTCACTGCAAATGATAGATTAAGAGCGCTCGTAAAGGATATAGGTGAGCTTATTGAATTAAGCAAGAAACGGCTTGAATCTGACCCTGAGAACACAGAGCTTATATGGACGATCGCAAATCTTTACATTCGTGCTGAAGATTTTGGTAACGCCATACCTTATCTTGAAAAGTTGGCGAAGAAATATCCCGACAATGAGACATATTGGAATCGTCTCGGTTATTGTTATCAACGCACGGGCGAATATAAAAAAGCAATAGATGCGTATAACCGTTCCTTGAAGATAAATCCTGATGCGAAAGAGATAATTTTAAACATCGCTGTTTGTTATCGTGAGCTTGATAATTTTGAACAAGCGAGGGTTTGGGCAAGAAGAGCAATGGCTAAGGATAAAAACTGGGGGAGACCTTACATTGAGATAGCGCAAATTTACGAAGCAGCGGTTGCAAAATGTGTGAAGACGACAAAAGGTGGGGATTGGACGAAACTTGATTTTACAGATAAGCTTGTCTATCAACTTGCTGTTGAATACTATCAACTTGCGAAGAAGATTGACCCAAGCGTTGAAAACGAAGCGATTCAGAGGATTAAAAATCTTGAAACACTTGTACCGACTCAGGAGGATTATTTCTTCAACAAGAAAAAAATAAAAGATGGGAAGGTTGCGATAACAGGTGGTTGCTATGACTGGATAGGTGAGAGTATAACAGTGCCTTATAAAATTTGAAGCGAAGTCGTGCGTGAAAAAAGAATACAGAACCCCTCACCCTGACCCTCTCCCGCAAGTGGAGAGGAGAAATTAAGAAGTAAAAAATTTTTCAAGGAAAATTTCCTCCCACTTGACGGGGGAAGATAAAGGTGGGGGTGAAAAAATTAACAACACCCCTTTCCTCTCCATTGACCGGAAAAATTAAGGTAAGAGGAAGGTAAAAGAATAAGATAAGGATAAGTAAAAATTCAAATGAGTGTTAAAACTAAATTCTGTGAGTTCTATGAAAATTGCGATTGCAAGCGATCACGCCGGTTTTGAATATAAGGAAAAATTGAAAGGACTTTTAAAGGAACTCGGTCACGATTTCGTTGATTTCGGCGCTTTTTCAGCCGATTCAACCGATTATCCCGATTTTGCTTACCCAGCTGCTCAGGCAGTTGCTAATGGTGAGTGTGAGAGAGGGATTTTTATCTGTGGGACTGGGGTTGGGGTGTCAATAGTTGCAAATAAGGTAAAAGGGATAAGAGCAGCGAATTGTTGCTCCGTTGAGGAGGCGAGGTTATCAAGACAACATAACGATGCAAATGTTCTAACCCTTGGGGCGAGGTTAATCACTTGGGATAGCGCAAAGGAAATAGTCAAGGTTTGGCTTGAGACGGAATTTGAAGGTGGAAGGCACGCACGAAGAGTTGAAAAAATTCATAAATTAACCGGGCTTTGATGTAATTCTATCTTTGTTCTTTTCAACTAGTTTTAAAAAGGCAGAGTAAACCGTTTCAACTTTTAATTCGGTCATACATTTATTCCCGATTGGGCATTTCGTTAAATTACATCCAAGACAATCAATTTCTTCATTTCTCACCCAAAGATGTTTTTCACCGAAAGGACCCTGCGCGTATGGATTCGTCGGACCGAAGATGCCAAGCGTTGGAGTTCCAACCACAGCTGAAATGTGCATTGGACCGGAGTCATTTGCGATCGCAAATGAACATCTTTTTAAAATAGCGGATAGTTGTTTTAAGCTGGTTCTCGACGGGATTATCGGCTTGGCGTTCATAAATGATGATATCGTCACTGCTTCTTCAAATTCCTTTTCATTCCCCCAAATTATTAAAATTTCAGCGTTGAAATTTTTCGCTATGATATCGCCAAGCTCTGCAAATTTTTTAAGCTCCCATCTTTTCGTCTCCCAAGTTCCAACTGGGATTAAAGCGACTGTTAATTTATTATCCAAGTCATTTTCATCAAAAAATTTTTCAGCGAATTTTTCCGCCGACTCGTCAATTGGTAGGTATGGATTTTGATCAACTATTTCAAGTCCGAGCGATCTTAATGCGTCAAGGTTAAATTCAACATTGTGATGGACCTCTTTCCGTGGTTTAAGTTTTATGTTGTAGGCATAACTTCTCCCTTTAAAAGCGTAGCCAACCCTATATCTCGCCCCGCTTGTAAAAGTCATCAAAGCTGACCTCGGGTTACAGAAAAGGTCAATGACGAGGTCGTACTTTTTGCGTCTGAGGTTTAGAAAACTACTCAAACTTTTATCTCCTCTGTCAAAAATTATCAAATTGTCAACGAATGGATTCCCTTCAATTATTTCCCTTGATGGCAGTTCGGTTAGGAAATCAATTTCCGCATCTTTAAAATTATGTCTTAGATTTTTCAAAACCGGTGTTGAAAGTAAGACATCGCCTATAGCTCTAAGCTTGATGACAAGTATCTTTTTAATTTCTTCTCGCTTGAAAACTGTCACATCTAAATTCGCTTTTTATCAAATTTAATTCAAGCTCGTTATATTTGCAATCAACTTTAAAACTCAATGTCCATAGGCGATGTCATAATCATTGTGAATTTAAACAACCACCATTTTTAATCTGTCAAGAAGAGATAATAACTCATTTGTCAGTGTATCCGTTTCCCGAAATTTTCTCTCTGCTTCTTCAATTTTCCCTTCATTTGCAAGTTTTATCAATTGTGCGCCAATCCTGTGAAATTCTTCGTGCTTTCTGCCAAGTTCAATGAATTCCGGTACCTTACCGAAGTTTTTCATACCTTCTGAATAATACCACTTCCCAAGTTGACATTCCCTATGTGAGAGGAATTCGCTCGGGTTGATGTTTTCTTTCCCTTCAATGAATCGCAAAAATCTATTACGCCACATTCTATGAGAAGTTTTGGCCTTTTCAATATCAAATTTTAAATCTTTATCTTTACCGCCTTCATTTAACGATGAGATGATTGATGTATACCATTTGTTTGCGAGTTCTTCCCCAATTTTAAATTTTGAGACAATTTGATTGAGTTTTTCAGAGATTTTGCTCAAGTCGTTAACTGATTTCGCAATCTCATTCACACCGAGTGCTGTCTCCTCAGCGACTTTTGCGATCAATTCAACATTCCTGCTTATTTGCTCACTTGTGCTTGCTTGCTGGTTGCTTGCAACTGCTATTTGAGATATCATGTCCTTCAACTTTGCAAAAGAATCAATTATCTCGTTCAGCGCTTTCCCGGACTCATTTGCAAGTTTTATCCCCCTTTCCGTCTCGTCTTTGCTTCTTTTCATCGCCTCAACAGCCGTAGAGGTCATATTTTGCAGTTTATTGATTATATCTTTTATTTCCTTAGTTGATTTTGATGTTTTCTCGGCGAGTTTTCTTACTTCGTCAGCCACGACTGCAAAACCGCGACCGTGTTCACCAGCCCTTGCTGCTTCAATTGCAGCGTTTAAAGCTAGAAGATTCGTCTGATCAGCTATATCATTTATAACTGAGATGATCTCGCCTATTTGTTCGCTTGACTTGCCAAGTTCAATTATAACTTTCATTGACTCATCAACAAGTTCTGAAATTTTCGCGATCTCATTTATAACTTCCCTTATTGTGCCAACCCCGATTTGTACGGAATTAGCAGACTTATCAGCGATTTCAGAAACAGAGGTGGCATTTTTAGCGTTTTCAACGATTGTCCTACTCATCTCTTCAACCGCAGAGGCAATTTCACCAGTTTGGGAAACCTGTTCCTTGGCTCCGGAAGACAACTCCTCTGCACTTGAGCTTAACTGCGCAGTTGCACTTGAAAGAACATTTATCATATCTTTCAATTGATAAAGGATTTCAACATAACTTAAACGCATCTTTTCAAGTGTCTCGTATAAGCTTGACATAAAATCATCTCCAGCGCCATCCCCTTTGATCTCAACCTGGAAATTACCCTCCGAGAAAAGCTGGATGTAGTTTGATATCCTCTCAAAGTTTTCAGCAAGATATCTTCTCTTTTCTTCTTTTTGTTTCAATTCTTCTTTTATTCTCTCTTCAGTGAGAAGCTTGATTTTGTCATAATTGTCTGAGTAATCATATTCAGCGCTTCCAGTTTCAATTTTTGCGACATCTACATTTATACTCTTGAGAAACTCGTAAAAGAATGCATCAAAGACAGCTTGCATATCATAATTGAAAATAGCTAAAATCGCCCTTTCAAGTTTCTTTCTGAAAAATGGTCTGAGTGGAAATCCCTTCTTTAAATGCTTTTTAACAAGGTCATAATAAAGCATATAACTTCCGACATACCATTTCATCGGTAAGTTTATAACATTGTGGACATATCCAATGAAAAGGCGACGGTTAAAATAATCAAGACCAAATGGGCTTTCTTTCAGGGCTTCTGAAAAAATTTCCCTAAAATACTGTGCTTGTGTTTTTTCAAGTTGACTTCTCAGTTTTTCAAGTGTCACTCCCTTTTGTTGAGCGTAATTTTCAAAAAATTCCCTTGTTTTTTGAAATCCAAATTGATGGTCGTAAAACTCCCTTGCTATATTATCTGCCACCTTATCAGCCCACTTATAAGCAATTCTCAAATATTTGATGTCCCTATCCGTCAAGTTCAAAAATTGACGCCTAAGGGACAGCCCTCTATCGCTGATTTTTAACTCCGCGGATATATTTACATTCCTACTCATAATACACCTCACTCTTTTTTACTATTTTTATCGGCATTTTTGGAAAAAACTTTAATTTGTTATATATTTAAACCCAAAAACGCACCTTCTTTTCTTAG
>JAPYWO010000054.1 GCA_028276305.1 Candidatus Thermokryptus sp. | reverse complement strand
TCGGAACACAATAATGTATAACTCCATACTTAACAAAAACGGGATTAACTATCGTCGTTGGTCTGCTTGTTTCAACACATCCCCCTTGATCAATTGAAACATCAATTATGACAGAGCCGGGTTTCATCTTTTTGACCATTTCCTCAGTTACAAGCTTTGGGGTCAGTGCCCCGTGAATTAAAACAGCACCTATTAAAACATCGGCAAACTGAACCGCTTTTTCAATGTTATAAACATTGGCTATAGCTGTTTCAACGCGCTTGTCAAAAAGCTTTTCAACCTCCCTTAACTTATCAACATCTTTATCAAGCACCACTACATGTGCCCCCAGCCCAAGAGCTGCTCTTATAGCGTTTTGCCCGACAACCCCCGCACCTAAAATCACAACAGTCGCTGGCGGAACACCTGGAATTCCACCAAGAACAATACCCCTTCCACCATCCTCGTTTTGAAGATAACGCGCAGCTATAACAATAGCCATCTGCCCCGCTATTTCACTCATCGCTTGAAGTATCGGAAGACGACCATCAGGAAGTTCAATTATCTCATACCCTATCGCTGTTATTTTACGCTCAAGTAAAATCTCAACAAAACTTTTCGGCGCAACTGCAAGATGAAGAAAACCAAATAATAAATGTCCATCGCACAAATAAGAATACTCCGCCTCACTTGGTCTTGAAACCTTAACTATCATCTGCGCCCTTTTGTAAACCTCCTCCTTTGAAAAAACAATCTTCGCCCCCATCTTCTCATACTCAGCATCACTAAAACCGCTGTACTCACCAGCCATTGATTCAACGAAAACCTCATGCCCATTGTCAACAAGTGCTTTGACCCCCGCTGGTGTAAGTGCTACCCTCCTTTCAAGAATTTTTTGTGTGTCCGCGCTCTCCCTTGGGATTCCAATGTTCATAGGTCAATTTCTCTTTGTTGTTTTTGCAATTAAATATACAAAAAACTTTCCGCAAATTCATAAACACCACCCTGTCTCAAAACTCACTGGGTTAACATTATTTTAAAATGAACCCCCAATTGCGAGCTTATACCGGAAGGAAAGGAAATCCTTCAAATTATTGCCTTCAATCCCTCACAGGTTCAATTCACACTTGGCTTCGTTGTTATCTTCTTTATCCGTACAATCTTGGTTTCAATCCCTCACAGGTTCAATTCACACTCACCTTCTTATTATTATTACAGCAACAGTAACTGTTTCAATCCCTCACAGGTTCAATTCACACTTGGCTTCGTTGTTATCTTCTTTATCCGTACAATCTTGGTTTCAATCCCTCACAGGTTCAATTCACACCTTTAAATCGTTTTAACTTTTTTCAACACAAATATAAGTTTCAATCCCTCACAGGTTCAATTCACACCTGGGCATTATCAGCTTATTTTCCCTCTTGACATACTGTTTCAATCCCTCACAGGTTCAATTCACACTTGATATTGTGATAACAAAAAACATTATGGCCTTCGTTTCAATCCCTCACAGGTTCAATTCACACCCCATATTGCAAGCTTGCTCTATTTAAATATGTTTTAGTTTCAATCCCTCACAGGTTCAATTCACACATTGCGATGTTGTTTGTAATGCTTGACCGAATTGTCTTGTTTCAATCCCTCACAGGTTCAATTCACACTGATTAGGTTGCTGAACTTATATGGTTGGGACTTTGGTTTCAATCCCTCACAGGTTCAATTCACACGACACCAATACCGACAGAAGTCAAATACGAAATTAAAGTTTCAATCCCTCACAGGTTCAATTCACACGAATACGAGTTTTTAACCGAGTTGGGTTATTCGCCGTTTCAATCCCTCACAGGTTCAATTCACACCCACCCCCCCAAACCCAACCCACACCCTAAACCCCAGTTTCAATCCCTCACAGGTTCAATTCACACGTTCTACTTGTTTATCTAATGTCAGGGTTTATCAGCGGTTTCAATCCCTCACTGGTTCAATTCACACCACGGGAGGAGTTTTACAATTTTAGAGATACTTTATCGTTTCAATCCCTCACAGGTTCAATTCACACAAAAAAAGAGGGTTGATTTATGTTTGCAATAATTAGGTTTCAATCCCTCACAGGTTCAATTCACACACAATTTGGCTTTGCAATATGATGCTGTAAATTTTCGTTTCAATCCCTCACAGGTTCAATTCACACAAGATGTAGAAATAGCGTTGCTGGAAAGGTTTTATGTTTCAATCCCTCACAGGTTCAATTCACACGTAAATTTCAAACAAATAAGTGAGGTTGAAAAATGATGTTTCAATCCCTCACAGGTTCAATTCACACCCTTCTGTCCCAAAATTACTATTATCTTGTTTTCCATTGTTTCAATCCCTCACAGGTTCAATTCACACTTATTTACAGATCAGAAACAAATCAAATAGATTTTAGGTTTCAATCCCTCACAGGTTCAATTCACACAAACTCTTGAAAAATATGGATTTGATGTTGAAAAACTGTTTCAATCCCTCACAGGTTCAATTCACACGAAGCAGTTTCGTATGTGAACCAACAATATAAGACGTTTCAATCCCTCACAGGTTCAATTCACACAAGACAGAAGTAAAACTTTAACAAAACCAAATTCACACACTAAAATATAATAACTTTTTCCCCAAAAGTCAAGTCCCAAAGTGTTAACTTTACCCCCTAAATTTTCCGAGAACCTCCCTGACAAGTTGTCATAGTTTGTGTCAGAGTCGGGCTTTTTGATTGAAATACAATAAGTTTTTGCGATTTTGCAGTGTTAACTTTTTCACTGGGTTCTCGGAAAAACCTCCCAAAATAAAAAACCCTCCCGGAAATCGGGAGGGCAATAACGGTTAAAAATTTCTAAAACTTTAAACAAAAGTATCTACCCTGTTTTTATCTACCCCTATTATCTCCCTGCCCCTCCATCTAAAATCAAGCGTATATATGACCACCGAATCAACTTTTGGATCAATTATCTGCATAAGCTTAAACTTCATCTCCATGAACTTGCCCTCACTCAATTCTCCCTCAAAAACTGAATTTTGAACCCAATGAAGATATCTCCTCAAGAATTTGCAAACCTTCGCTACTCTTTTCTCCTCAACATCATAAACAACTATGTAATACATAGTCCACTAAAATTAATTTTTAAACCCACCAAACTTTAAACGGCTTGTATTCATCATCACCGAACAAATGCTTTATTAACTTGTAACATTCCAATCGTATCAATCCCTTGTATGATATATTCCTACCAAGTGTTTTATGCTTAACTGTGCTTTCAATGAAATCGTTGAACTCCTTCACAAAAATCTTTCTTCCCTCCTCATTCAAATAACAATAATTTAACTCCTTAACAAAGTGTTCCTCTCGCACTTGCCCACGGTTCACAAGCTTAAAAATTACCCTATCTACGATGACTGGTTTAAAAACCTCAGCGATGTCAAGCGCAAGCGAAAACCTTCTCTCCATTGGCTCGTGAAGATAACTTATTGTTGGATTCAACTGCGTCTTGTATATCTCACCAAGTGTTACCGTGTAAAGCATTGAGTTCCCAAAGGATATCAAACAATTAATAGCGTTCTCCGGGGGTCTTTTCGTCCTTTTCTCAAAATCAAAAAATTCCCCTTCAACTATATAACCCCAACCTTTATAATACGCACTTCTTATCCGCGCCTCAAGAACCATTAAATCATTTATTTCATCAACGCAATCAATCTTCATCCTTTCACTCTCAATAATTTCAATAAAAACTTCCAACTCCCTGTGTTCATCAACATAAGTCCTCAAATTCTTCAACATATTAAAAGACGATCCGTCAACAAACTTTCTGGCTATCTCAATCCTGAGGTCAGGATCAATGTAATGTTCAACCTGCTTTACAAGTAATCTCCCGGAATTCAAAAATTCACGCGGATAAAAACTACCAGAATAAAATCCAAAACGATTAAAAATGTGAAGCACTATATTATTCTGCGCTAGGAAATTAAAAAACTTTGTGTTAAATGTGAGCTCACCGAAAACATAAATTGATTCAATATCCTCAACAGGTATCGGTTTACGCTTTACTGCGACATCATCTTCAACATCTGGATAACCAATGAAGCACAAAATTTCATCATCAATAACTTCTTCACCAACTGGCTCAAAATAAATAGTGTTATCTTTCCTCCTTAAAATCCCGGATGAAAAAATGTAATACGGCTTCGGCATGACCTTCTTTCAAGATTAATTTTCACTCCAACAAAGTTGGAAATAGCTACAGCCCCTACATTTATTTTTCTCTATCTTCGCAGGCGGTTTATCCTGGCGAACTATCAAAAGAATATCATTTAAAATCTCGCTCATAACTTCAAATTCCTCAGCCGAAAGTTCAACATCAACCGTCTTCTTCAATTTGGGATAATTTATCTTTCCCCTTGCCTTAATACCCTTTTTCATAAAATAAAAAAGATAATACTTCACCTGCCAGATGTGTCCCTCCTCAAATGAGTCCGACTTCTTAACCTCGTGCAATACTCCATCTCTAAAATCAAACCAATCAATTGCGATAGTATCATCAATTTTCAAGTCCTTATCTTTACCCCTATAAAAAAATTCGCTCAAAACCTTACCTATCTCAACGAAATCAGAGTTATGCTCCATTTCAATATGATTGGCAAAAAACCAAAGCTGTCTCTTACAGTGAAAATAATAATTGACCATCACACCCGTTATTCTCGGGTTTTCATATATCATTTTCACTCAAGTATGTTTGTTTCAAATTCATCCGTCAAAAGCCCCAATTCCTCATTATATCCAGCCCTACAAAACAATGTCTTTGAATGCTCATAAATTTGACCGTTCTTTTTAAGTTTAAAAAACTGCTCAAGCGCAAGAGGCATGAAATATCTTATCGCTTCAAAAAACTTTTTCTCCTCAATCAACTTGACATACTCTTCCTCGTAAATTGAAGGCACAACTTCAACTGAACCAATCAATTTATAAAAATCCTCATCAGAAAACCGATTAACACGCATTGGAGCTATATCCTTTTTCAACTTTTTAAAGCTCTCAACTGTTTCGTCAAAAATCTTCCTTTGTTTCTCACCGAGCCAATCCCGATAAACCCTTTCAACAAGCTCAATCACATCAAACTCGCTTATCTTCTCCACCCCTTTAAGTTCCTCTTTCGTCCTTTCAATCAATTCCTCATCATAAATTTTTCTATCCTCATCTTGATGCTGACAAAACACGAAGACATCAGCTATATCAAGTTCGCCTCGCCTATTTACACGACCCATTCTCTGAACAAGTCTATCAACCGGAGCTATATCGGTGAACAAAACGTCAAAATCAATGTCAAGCGAAACTTCAATTGCTTGAGTTCCGACAAGGAGCTGAACCTCGTTTAAGCCCTTTTCAATTTTCTCCCTATCAATTAACGAAAACCTTGAATGTATGAGTTTAGCTCCTCCGACAGCGTAATTTTTTAACTGTCTGTAAATTTCCTGCGCTCTCTTAACAGTATTACACACAACCAAGACCTTTTTACCTCTTGAAATTTCCCGTTTTATCAAGTCAGTTCCGTTAAGAATAAAGTCATCTATCAAATTTATCCTGTGTCTTGAAATTGTCTTTAAAATATCCTCGTCTGCTTTTACAATTGAATTTACTATTGGCTCAAATATCTCCCTTAAAAATTTGGGAAAAGTGGCGGACATAATCAGCACATCAACACCAAAATCATCTTTTAAAGTCCTCAATGTCTCAGAAAGAAGAGCTATCGTTCGCGCATCATAAGAATGAACTTCATCAACGACAACAAGTCCATCAATCATTTCGGCAAGTCGCATCTCAAACCCTGAAACGCCGAACATTTCCTTTATAAGTTGAAGATGCGTCATTATCTTAAACTGGGAATAAATCCTTTTGTTCAAGTCAACAAACGCAATTGACAACCTCTTTGCTTCCTCCGGGGTATAACCTCTATCTCTGAAACTTTGATAGATAAAATATCCAGCCCTATGATGCCTCATCCCAACCAATCCCTCACCGAAATAATTCACAAACCTTTTGAACATATAATTTATGCTCGCCGTATACGGCAAAATGTAAAACACCCTTTTTGTGTAATTTTCGTTTTGATTTCTCTCAACCCAAAAAAGTGATGCCTCCGTTTTCCCATAACCAGTTGGCGCTATTAAAATTAAACTGCCCTCACTACAGCTTGCCTTTTTCTGAACATCCCTCAATGACTCAAACTTTACAATTTCTGAGATTTTCCTCTCCAACAAAGGTATATTAATATCACCGGCTGATGCGATATGATCACAATTCAAAACAAAACCGCGCATCAAAGTCAAAGCAAGTTTCATCTTTTCATCAAGTTCACTTTCAAATCGTTCAAAATACCACTTGACCGCAAATTTAAAAACATCAACAAGATCAGCAATTGAAGCAGGCAATTTGAAATTGTTAAGCTCTTTCCCAATGAAATTTTTGCTCAAATCCGGTATCAATCGCATAAGCTTAACTATCTCATCAAGGTTTTCCTCCAATTCAGCCAGCTTAACTCTGTAATTTTCCACCGCTGGAGTGCCATCAACAATCGTTGAATATCCCCTTTTCAATTCATCAAGTTCCAAATGATGAGATGCTATTCCAAGGGCTATCATCCTTTTGACTTCATCATCATAATCAAGAAGTGAAACAAAGCCAGCAGATAAAATTTCATGCCTGTAGCCCCACTTTTTACCCGCTTTTAAACTTTTCTGAAAACCGCTCGCAGATTTCCCAAAATCGTGAAAATACAAAGCATAGAAAACATATTCCCAAAAATTAACAAAGCCAGTCCTTTGAGGAACTCCTGGGAAAATTTCTATCATCTGAGATAAAACCGCAAGAACATCAACTATATGTTCATAAAGCGTTTTTTCAGGTGATGTCTTCGCCAGTATCTTCCACATCTCAATTCTCTTTTGGTTGAAGCAATTTGATGATCGTGCTGATCAACTTCTCGGTTTTCGCAACTATTGACTCGGCAGATTCATCCAAAACCTGCGAACCAGCAAAACCCATTGTACTATTAAGATA
>JAPYWO010000053.1 GCA_028276305.1 Candidatus Thermokryptus sp. | reverse complement strand
GCAGATGTGATACCGTCTTCGTTTAAGTTATATCAAAATTATCCAAATCCATTCAATCCGATGACGACGATAGAGTTTGAGATACCTGAAAGAGTCAATGTTAAATTGATTGTTTATGATATTTTAGGTCGCGAAGTTGGGAAACTTGTTGATAAGGAATTAGAGCCAGGAAGATACAAAGTAAATTTTGAGGCGAGTGAACTTTCAAGCGGTGTTTATTTTTATCGGCTTGAAGCGGGTAAATTTGCAGATGTAAAGAAAATGCTCTTGGTTAAGTAATCAAATCTCACCCTCATCTTAGTCCTCTTTTGTTAATTAAAGCGCTGGTGTCATATCATTGATGAGGATTAAGATGAGGGTTTTTTGTTTTATTCTTTGGGGTTTTGGAAATTTGTTTCTTTTTGATTATCTTTACATCCCAGTAAAACAAAATTTAACGGGCGGATTATGTTTGAGAATTTCAAGTCAAAAATTGACGAGATTTCCGAGCGTTTTGAAATTTTAAGGAGGTATCTTTGACATAGAAGGGAAAAGGAAATATCTTTCAGAGCTTGAAGCGAAAACATCGGAAGCAAACTTTTGGGATGACCCATCAAACGCTCAAAGAATAATGCAGGAAATAAGCAGGGTTAAGGATTGGATAAAGGAGTGGGAGACCGCAGAGAAAATGCTTGAGGATGTGAAGGTCTTCGTTGAACTCGCAGAGGAATCACAAGATATATCTTTGACTTCTGAGTTGCAACGAGAGATAAAAAAACTTGAAAAGAAAATTGATGAGCTTGAACTTAAAAACCTTTTGAACGGTGAAGATGACCCGAAAAGTGCGATACTGACGATTCATTCCGGAGCTGGAGGAACAGAGGCGCAGGATTGGGCTGAGATGCTTTTGCGGATGTATCTTCGTTGGGCTGAAAGGAATGGCTATAAAGCGACGATTGTGGACATGCTTGAAGGCGATGGAGCTGGGATTAAAAGCGCTGTTGTTGAAGTTGAGGGTCCCTATGCTTACGGTTATCTCAAAGCTGAAAGCGGTGTTCATCGGCTCGTTAGAATTTCTCCATTTGATGCCAACAAAAGAAGGCACACATCTTTTGCATCTGTATTCGTGTATCCCGAACTTGGTGATGAAGATGTGAAAATTGAAATTAATCCGGATGACCTCAAGATTGAAACATTCAGGGCTGGCGGGCATGGCGGTCAAAATGTGAATAAAGTTGAAACAGCTGTTAGAATAACGCATATACCGACGGGAATAGTTGTTCAATGTCAAAGTGAGCGCTCACAATATCAAAACAAGATGAGGGCAATGCGTTTGCTTCAGTCAAGGTTATATCAATTGCAAAAGGAAAAGGAAAGAGAAAAGCTTGATGAATTTGAAAAGCAAAAAAGAAAAATTGAATGGGGGAATCAAATCCGCTCGTATATTTTTCACCCTTATAATCTCGTCAAAGACCACAGAACAGGTTATGAAACATCAAATGTCCAAGCAGTTATGGATGGTGAGATTGATGAATTCATAAAGGCGTATCTTTTAAATTCTGTTAAGGCGAATTCTAATTAACTGTTTAAGGATTTATGATTTCAAGCATGACCGGATTCGGAAGGGCGCAGATCAGCAGGGATGGGATTGATGTTTCCGTTGAAATAAAAAGTTTAAATAGCCGTTTCCTTGAGATAAATTTAAAGCTTACAGCGATTGTTCAGCCAAAGGAGTTTGAGATTAAAGAGTTAATTCGCAGAAGAATTTCGCGCGGTAAAATAACCGTGACAATTGATTTTAAAGTTAACCCTTCTGTCCAATCACCGATAAAGGTTAATTTTGATTTCGTTGGTGCTTATGTTAAGGCGCTTCGCGAGTTGAAGAGAAAATTCAAGGTTAAGGGAGAAATAAAGTTAGAGCATTTGCTTTCGCTTCCGAACATATTTGATGTTAATTCGTTTGATATTTCAGAAAAGCAGTGGGAAATTTTAAAGGAAGGGATTGAAAAGGCACTGGAAAATTTAATTGAATCAAGATGCAAGGAAGGAGAACAACTGGCTGAAGACATTGAGAAAAGGGTAAAAATGATCTTTGAAAAGGTTGATCTAATTCAGAAGCTTTCAGAGGAAAATTTAAGGGAGAGGCAGAAAAAGTTAAGAGAGAGGGTGCACGAGATTTTTTCTGATGTTGAATTTGACAGGAATCGGCTTGAGGCAGAACTTTTAATCCTTGCTGATAAGCTTGATGTTACGGAGGAATGTATTCGCTTGAAAAGTCATGTGAATGTCTTTCTTGAAGTTATGAAGAGTGATGATGTTGCTGTTGGTAAGAGATTAAATTTCATCCTTCAGGAGATGTTGCGCGAAGCGACAACGATAGGTGCTAAGACAGACGATGTTGAGGTTACTTATCTTGTCGTTGGGATTAAGGAAGAGATAGAGAAAATTCGCGAACAGCTTCAAAATGTTGAATAAAATTTCCATTAAACTATGAAAAAGGGAATGTTAATTGTAGTATCTGCGCCAAGCGGTTCAGGTAAGACGACGATAGCGAAGAAAATTTTGGAGCGTTTTCCATTTGTAAAATTTTCCGTTTCTGCTACAACTCGCCCTAAGAGAAATGGTGAAATAGACGGAAAAGATTATTTTTTCCTCACACGCGAGGAGTTTGAGAAGAAAATTCAAAATGGGGAACTTCTTGAGTGGGAGGAGATATACGGGAATTATTACGGGACATTGCGAAGCGTCGTTGAAGATGCTTTGAAAAATGGCGATATTTTGCTTTTTGATGTTGATGTTAACGGCGCTATTTCAATAAAAAAGAAATTTCCAGATGATTCAATTTTAATTTTTATTAGACCGCCAAACATGGAGACATTGAAAGATAGGCTGAAGAGAAGGAAGACCGAAAGCGAGGAACAAATACAAAGACGACTTGAGCGCGTTCCGATGGAACTTGAAAAAGCTTCGTATTTTGATTATATTTTTGTAAATGACCGACTTGAAGATACCGTTAAATCGGTTTTGAGAGCGATTTACAATGAAATTGAGAGATGGAAAGCAGTTCAAAGACATGAGTATTGAAAACAAAAATAATTTAAAAAATGGGGCTCAAACCGCTTGATTTAAAGAAGATTCAGGAAATTGCTGGCAATACTTATGAAGCAATAGTCATAATGGCTAAAAGGGCAAGGCAAGTTAATGATGAGAGGAAGATAATGTTCAATAAGCGACTTGATGAAGTGAGGGCTCTTAAAGCACAGCAACAACAGGGCAAAGAGGAAGAGCCAGTGAGGATTCTTGATGATGAGAAAACACCAAAAGCACCGCCAGAACAGCTTCAGATAGCGGAGGAATTTGACCAAATGCCAAAGCCAGCTGATGTAGCAATTGAAGAATATCTCTCAGGTAAGCTTGAATGGAGTTATTCAAGAGATAAAGATGAAGAAAGGAGACGAAGGTAGGGGGTGTTCGGTGTTCAAAGGTTAAATTCTGGAAAACCAATTCTTGTGAAGGTAGAAAGTAATCCCTGGGAGAGCAAGGTTGTTTTTAATCCCGGTTGCGTTTTAGTTGAAGATGAGGACGAAGTTGGTGAAATAGTTGAATCAATGAAGCCAGATAAAGAGACACTTGACAAGTTGCGTAATCACAGAGCTTTGGTATTTGTTGTTTATAGAGCTCAAGGGATGGATGAATTTAAGCGTTCGTCCCTTGGGCTTGCGATTTTTTCCCCCGATTTGAAACTCATCAAAAGATTCCCTCATCCGATCGTAAAACCCGAGGAAAAATTTGAAAATCTCGGAGTAGAAGACCCGAGGATAACTAAAGTCGGGAAATCTTATTTTATGTTTTACACTGGGTATGCGAGCGGGAGTGAGAGGAATAAAATTAACATTTGTATTGCAGAAACGAAGGATTTTGTCCATTGGCGAAAGCATGGGCTTTTAAAGGGCGAGATAAACGAAGTTGACAATAAAAACGCCGTTCTCTTCCCAGAAAAAATAAATGGGAAGTTCGTTCTGCTTCATCGTCCAATGGAGGGGGAAAAGTCAATGGTTATTCACTATGCGATCTCTGATGATATTCTCGGTGAATGGAAGGATTTCGGTGTGCTGATTGATTGTGAAGTTAAACCGGGCTTTGTTAAAAGTTGGAATGGGGCTGGAGCACCACCGTTGAAAATTGATGAAAAAAATTTTCTCATGATTTACCACATCGGAAATTTTAAAAGTGATAGCACAAGGGAATATCATCTTGGCATTGCACTCATTGAAAAGGATGATAGAAGTTACATAAAACTTGTAAAAAAGTTTGAGCCATTTCTAAAACCAGAGACCGAATTTGAAACAAGGGGTGACGAAGAGCTTGGTGTTAATAATGTCGTTTTTATCTGTGGAGCATATTTTTACGATGATTATCTTTATTTTCCTTATGCTGGTGCGGATAGCGTAATCCTCGGTGGTAGGGTTTTGAAAAGTGAGATATTAAATTGGGCAAGAAATAAATCATAAACAAAAGAAAAAGAACCTATGCCAGCTATCACATTACTTGATGAAATAAGGGAAAAAGCGAAGAAACTCAAAAAGCACATCGTTTTGCCGGATTCACTTGATGAAAGAACTTTGAAGGCAGGAAGGATCATAGTTGATGAGAAAATCGCAGATGTAACTTTAATCGGTGATGAAGAGAAAATTTATTCTCTTGCTGAAAAAATCGGTGTGAATTTGTCTGGCATAAGGATCGTAAACCCTTTAAAATCAGAATTGTTAAGCGATTTCTCCCATATATTTTATAATCTTCGTAAACACAAGGGTATAAGTTTTGAGGAAGCGAGGGAGGCGATGAAAAATCCGCTTTTCTTCGGTGCGATGATGGTTAGAGAAGGTATGGCGGACGGGAGTGTAGCTGGATCAATTTCAACGACGGCGGATGTTTTAAGAGCCGGAATTCAAGTCGTTGGTTTGATGGATGGAATTTCAATCGTTTCAAGTTTCTTTTTGATCGTATTCCCAAATAAAGTTTATTCCTTTGCCGATTGCGCTGTTGTACCTAATCCGACAGCTGAACAACTTGCTGACATTGCTATTTCAACAGCGATGAATCACAAAAAGTTAACAGGTGAAGAGCCGATCGTTGCCATGCTTTCCTTCTCAACAAAGGGAAGCGCAAAACATGAAATGGTTGATAAAGTTGTGCAAGCAACGGAGATCGCAAAAAGTAAAAGACCAGATTTAATAATTGACGGAGAGCTTCAGCTTGATGCTGCTATTGTCCCAAAGGTTGCAGAAATTAAAGCGCCAAACAGCCCTGTTCGCGGGAATGCAAATGTTTTGATATTTCCCAACCTTGACGCTGGAAACATTGGCTATAAGATGGCGCAAAGAATGGCTGGTGCGGAGGCGATAGGTCCTTTGGTTCAAGGGTTGAAGAAACCGTGCTTTGATCTTTCAAGGGGTTGCAGTGTTGAGGACATCGTAAATGTAGTGGCAATAAATTGCGTCATGGGTCAATTATGAGGAACAAATATGAAAAAGAAAAATTCAAGTTTAAAGTTCAGGTTCAGGTCAGAACTTTTGAGCTTGATTCATACGGAATAGTTCATAATTCGGTTTATTTGAAGTATTTTGAAATTGCAAGGACAGAATATCTAAGGCAAGCGCTTGGGATTGAGCCCGGGCGTTTTTTCAATGATTTTTATTTCGTAATCGCAAGAAATGTCTGTAATTATATCAGCCCAGCGAAGTTTGATGAAGTGCTTGATGTTTACACAAGAACATCAAAAATCGGAAATTCAAGTTTTGAAATGGAGTATCTGATTGAGGAGAAAACTACTGGTAGAACTGTCGCAACCGGTGAAACGGTGATAGTTCTCTTAAATCGCGAAACATTTAAGCCACAACCTTTGCCTGAAAATGTCCGTGATTTAATTTTGAAATTTGAAGGTGATGGGGTTGTCTTGAAAGAAAGTAAAGTTTGAGATATGCATACATCGTATGAAACATTTGAATCGCTCGCTCAGAAAGGGAATATAATCCCAGTTTATGAGTCGCTACTTGCTGATACCGAGACGCCGGTTTCGGTTTATATGAAGATAAGGGATAAAAGTGAATATTCGTTTTTGCTTGAAAGCGTTGAGGGAGGTGAGAAAATAGCCCGGTACTCTTTCATCGGTTTTAAGCCGTTTATGATTTTTGAGGCGAGGGGCTTTGATTTTAAAGTTGAGGTGATTGATGAGAGATTTTCGTTTATAAATGAAAGGGTAAAAGGTGAATCGCACCCTCTTGGTGCGCTCAATCAGATATTTTCAATCTTTAATTCGGCGAATACACCCGAACTCCCAAGATTTACATGTGGAGCTGTTGGATATTTCGGTTATGAAAGCATCTCCCTTATTGAAAAAATCCCAACTTCAAATAGAGATGATTTAGATGCGCCCGATATATTTTTGATGTTTTTTGATTCGTTGCTCGTCTTTGATAATTTGAAGAGGAAAATTTTCATCATATCCAATGTTTATAAAGGTGATGGAACAAATTTAAAAGATGAGTATTACAAAGCGCTTGGCAAGATAACAGAAGTTAAATCTTTTCTCAAAAGGAGAATAAATCCAGACATCGCAAAGGTTGAGATTGACGACGATTTTAAGTTTAACATGACGAAAGAAGAGTTCATTGAAAAAGTTAAGAAGGTAAAAGAATACATAGTCAATGGTGACATATTTCAAGCTGTTTTGTCCCAAAGGGCTGAAAGGTGGATTGAAGGAGACCCATTTGACATTTACAGGATGCTTAGGGTAGTGAATCCATCTCCATATATGTATTTTTTAAGGATGAAAGATTTAAGTATCATAGGGTCATCTCCGGAACTTCTTGTGCGGGTTGAAAATGGAATCGTTGAAACGAGACCAATTGCTGGTACAAGAAGAAGAGGAGAAACCCCGGAAGAAGATGAAAAACTTGAAAGGGAACTTTTAAATGATGAAAAGGAGAAAGCCGAACATTTAATGCTTGTTGATCTTGGGAGAAATGACATCGGAAAGATAAGTTATTTCGGAACTGTAAAGGTAGATCAATTTATGGTTATTGAAAAGT
>JAPYWO010000052.1 GCA_028276305.1 Candidatus Thermokryptus sp. | reverse complement strand
CTTGATGTGATAAAAGAATATGGAGCAGATGCCCTCAGGTTCACAATTGTATACCTTGCACCTCTTGGTCAAGATATACTTTTCTCCACGAAGAAATGTGAAATTGGGAGAAACTTCGCTAACAAAATTTGGAACGCTGGAAGATTCATCTTGATGAATTTGAAAAATGTTGAAATAAAAGATGAATTAAAATTTGAAAAACTTGACCTTGCCGATAGATGGATTTTAAGCAGATTGAACAAGACGATCGTTGAATTAAACCGTGCCCTTGAAACATACAGGATAAACGACGCAACCAGAACGATTTACGATTTCCTATGGCATGATTTCTGTGATTGGTATCTTGAAATTGTAAAAGATAGAATCTACTCGCCGGAATCAGAAGATGATAAAATTGCTGTTTTATCTCGTACCGTCTACATCTTTGAGGAAGCGTTAAAATTGCTCCATCCTTTCATGCCGTTTATAACAGAAGAGATATGGCAAAAACTCCGCAGAAGAAACGAAGGTGATAGCATAATGATTCAACCTTTCCCTGAGCCAGATGAAAAATGGGTTGACGAACGGATAACACAAAATATGAAGTTCATTCAGGACTTGATAACTTCAATAAGGGCGATTCGTGCAGAGATGAATGTCCCGCATTCAAAGTATTGTGATGTCATCATCTCCATTGAGGATGAGAACAAACAAGAACTCTTGAATGACTTTTTACCTTACTTAAAACGATTGGCAAAGGTTGAAAATGTAAAAGTTGGCTCAAAATTAAAAAGACCGAAATTTTCAGCAAGCGCTGTAGTTCATGGAACCGAGATTTTTATACCACTTGAAGGATTGATTGACTTTGAAGTTGAAAGGAAGCGTCTTGAAAAAGAAATACAAAGATACGAATCAATGCTCGCCGATGTTGAGAGAAAGTTAAACGATGAAAACTTCATCTCAAGGGCACCGAAGGAAATTGTTGAAAAGGAAAGACAAAAATACGAGAACTTCAAATTGACAATTGAAAAGTTGCGTCAAAATTACGCTTATCTTATTGAATAATTAAGTTCGTTTTCATAACTTTGAAAAAACAAACCAAACTCGTATGGACAGGGATTATCTTGAAAGGATAATTGAGGAGCTTTTACTTGAGGTTAAGAAAGCACATCCGGGGACTGAAATTCCCGGGGGTGTATGTGACCCAAGGGAACCATGTGCAGGGTGTGGTTACTGCGTTGTTCATAAAAAAGAAGCGGTAGAAAATATAATTTCAAACGGTGCTGAAAGGATAAGCGCAACACTTGGAGTCACGGAACAGGGACAAATTGATGGAAATATAGCAAGAATGATTGATCATACTCTCTTAAAACCTGAGGCAACTCCAAAAGACATTGAAAAATTATGTCTTGAGGCAATACAATATCAATTTGCAAGTGTATGTGTAAATCCATGCTATGTGCGCCTTGCATCAGAAATTTTAAAAGGTAGAAAGGTAAAAGTATGCACTGTTATCGGGTTTCCCCTTGGTGCAAATAGAACTGAGACAAAGGTTTTTGAAACAGAGAAAGCAATTGAAGATGGCGCAGAAGAGGTTGACATGGTTATGAACATAGGAATGCTCAAAGGCGGTTATTATGAGTATGTTGAGCAAGATATCAAAGCTGTTGTAAATGTCGCCCACAGAAACAATGTCCTGGTCAAGGTGATTTTGGAAACCGCGCTTTTGACTGATGAAGAAAAAGTTAAAGCGTGTCTTCTTGCAAAGAGAGCGAACGCTGACTTCGTCAAGACATCAACTGGATTTAGCAAAGGTGGTGCAACTGCCGGTGATGTCGCCCTGATGAGAAGGGTTGTCGGCACTGCAATGGGAGTTAAAGCAAGTGGTGGGATCAGAAGCTACGAAGAGGTACTTCAAATGATAAGAAGTGGAGCCGATAGAATCGGCGCAAGTGCAAGCGTGAAAATTGTCACCGGTGCAAAAGATAAAGCACATTCAAACTATTAAAAAAATAAAAAGTTAAAATGAAGAATTTTCTGTTTTTGATTCTGCCATTCTTACTTTTGTCCTGCGCTGGAAGTAAAGTTGAAATTAAACCTGAAAATTCACAATCAAAGGAAAAAAAAGACACAACATTAACGCTAAATGAACCGAGAAAATTATTCACTGAGCCCACTTACGAAACCGATACCGATACCGTAACGATACCAAAACGAACGAAGCAACCTCAATCCCAGCAAATTATACTCGCACCAATAGTCATTCCAATTATGGCAGTCCCCTTTCAAAGTGTAGCCGAAAAACCGAAAGAAACAACCCAAGAAACCAAACCCGAAATCCCAAAACCAATAGAGGAAAAACCAGAACAAATCAAACCTGAACCTATAATATCTGAACAAAAAGTACCAATGACGATTGAAACAAAAACAGATAAAATCCCCGAAAGCGAAAACTACTTCATACAAGTTGGTGCGTTCGTAACGGAAAACTCAGCGATTGAGCAACTAAAAAAATTCAAATCGCTCTACCCAACATTAAATGCATATGTAGCGTTTGACTCAACGCTCGGGTTTTACAAAGTTCTAACCGATGGTCTAACCGATTCAACAGAGGCGAACAAAATTCTACAAACAGTGGCTCAAAGTTTTCCCGATGCATTTATAACATCCCGAAAACTCCAAGATTCACAACCACGCAAACCCGCCGTAGTTGATTCTTTGATAAAACTTCAAATCGGCGTTTATTCAAAATATGAAAATGCTGTTAAAGTAAAGGAGTATGTTGAGACGAAATTTAAAATTAGCGCCGAGATTGAAAAAACAGATAAAATTTTCAAGGTTTTCGCAATTTTGAATAGAAAAGATATTGAAACGATAAACGAGATAAAATCTGAATTCACAGATGCTTTTGAAATCAAATAAAACCTCAAGATGAGATGAAATTTGCCCTTGCTCTGGTATTTTTTATAACTTCACTCTGTGCGCAGAATAAAGATTCACTTATTTACTACGAGAGACAGTTCAACCCTGAAATATACGACATCAAGGAACTTGTCTTCCCAAGGAAATTCTTAACAGATGAAGCAAGCGAACTAATAGCGGGATACAGGGTTCAAATCCTCGTCACAGACCAGCTTGACAGTGCAAATTCAGTTAAGAATTACATTCAATCAATTTTAACAACAGCTGGGATTAAAGCGCAGGTTTATGTGATTTATGACCCGCCAAATTATAAAGTTAGAGTTGGTGATTTTGAACATTTACAAGAGGCAAGCTCATTGCGTAATTTTTTTATTGAGAAGGGATTCAAATACGCATGGATTGTCCCCGACAAAATAAAAAAGAGATAGATCAAAATCCGAATTTTCTCAAATAATAATTTTCCCGCCTTCTCATATTTATCTTTGCACTCTTTGTATCATCCTTATATCCAGCAAGATGTAAAAGCCCATGTGCTGTAAGTCTAGCAACCTCGTTTTCAAAACTAACCTTGTAGCTCTTTGCCTGCTCAAAAGCTCTATCTAAGCTTATGTAAATTTCAGCGATTTTATCCAAAGCTTCAATTTCATCGGATAGATCAAACGCAAGGACATCCGTCGGATAATCGTGATTTAGAAACCGCTTGTTTATACGCTGTATAAATTCATCGCCGACATAAATAAAATTAATCTGGGTAAATCCAAGCGATTCCTCACTAACAACTTGCTTTATCAACTTTCTAAGTTTTTGAATCGGCAATTTAACTTTCTTTTGCTCGTTAATTATGTTGATTTTCATCAAAATTATTTCTTTGTCTTCTTTTCAATTAAAAGTTCGCCCAGTGAAAGTGCTATTCCGGGGATCATAACTTGAGGTTCAAGTTTAGTGAAGTCGCCAGATAAAATTTCCTTGTCAAGATTAGCATAAAAAGAACAGGCGCCATTTGCTTCAATTATAAGTCCAGATACCATCCCGTCGTGTTCGCTTATGAAAGTAACCTCACCAAGTAAATCGCTTGCGACATATCCGGTGCAAAAATGCAGTTGAAGGTGTGAATAAGGAGTGTAAACAGAAACCAATGTCCCGCTTTTTTTCCCTATTTTTATTTTCGGAAAAATTTCAAGCGAGGTTTTGCCGACATTGAAAAGGAAGGAATTTTTTTGCGATTTCGGCTTCACCTTTAAAACTTCCCCGACCCTTTCGGCATCCCTTTTTGTGAACCTCATCGTTTAAGCTCCGGTTTTATTTAAGTTAAAACTAAAAAACCCCAATTGACTGTTCAAAAGAACAGAACAATTGGGGTTTAATATGCTCACCTCATCCAGTTATGTCTGCCTCACACGACAACGACATTAACTGCCTTGGGTCCTTTGGGTCCATCAACAATCTCAAATTCCACAACTGAACCCTCTTCCAGGGTTTTGAAGCGCTTATCGGATTTGATCTCGGAGTAATGGACGAAAACTTCACGTCCATCCTCTGCCTCGATAAATCCGTAGCCCTTCTTGTTGTTGAACCACTTCACCTTACCGCGTGACATCTTACTACTACCTCCTTAAGTTTAACTGCTCAAGCAACCGACCCCTTAAAACGCCCAGGAACTAATTTAACTCGGGTGGTTGCTCTCGCTATTTTCACTTATTCCTGAGCGCAAAAAGTTAGGTTCAATATAATAAATTAATTCGTCAATGTCAAATTAAACCCTGATAAAGCCGTCGGTAAAAATCCTCTCCCAATCCTGAACAATCCTTTCTGCTTCAGCCCAATTCTCAAGTTCTTGACTTCCGATTCCACCCTTTCTCTGCCATATAAAATAAGCAACCTTCGCAATCGTCTCGCGACGCATCTCTTCATTTTGACGACCAAAAACCTTGACTATAAATTTTCCTCCCTCCGCCGTTATAGTAACGCTGTCAATTTCCCCGTCTCTGTCAAATAAAACGCTCTTCGGATTTTCAACCTCAAAAACAATCTCGCCGATATATTGATAATCTTTGGTTGCCCTAAATAAATAAATTTTATCCCCACTCCCTATCTCCATCCTACAATGAAACCCGAGAAAATAAACATCCTCAAAAATCCTTTCTTTTTTCCTTCCACTCCCTTTTTCAACCACCATAGGTTTAAATTGATTTCTACGAGAAAATTCAATCAAAAAGTTTTTAATCTCTGACTTTTTTATCCTATCCGCCATATCCCACAGGTTCACGGTTTGTTCTAAATGCTGATATTGAAAACTTATAAATTGCGAAGCTCTCGGATACGACGAATAATTTTAAAATGTGCTCTCCGTAGTCAAAATTATTGACTATCTTATAATACCTCGGCTCACAAATGCGAACATAACTTTGTCCACATTCAACAAAAACATCCTCCCCACGATTTTCGTCACTTAACGGTTCTCCATCTTGCGTTACGATTAAATTTATTTCTTCGCCACTTGTTGATTCAGCAACCATTCCAACATTCGTTCCAATGTAAGGCAATATGATAACTCCAAGCGATGTCTCAACCGGTTGATGTTTGAAAAAGTGTTTCCCGTTATACCACTCGCCCGACAAATAAAATTTACCGTTGATGTAAATTTCTGGGTCTTCATACTTTATGACCCCTTCAGGGGCAAAACCTTCTGGATTCCCAAGCGAGCCACCGGAGTAACTTGTGTAAATTTCAGGTATAACTTTGTAAAAAACCGATTCATCAAATTCATATCTTGATCCAATTGGCAAGGGGAAATCACCGCGATAACCTGCCTTTATAAGAAGCGATTGAATATTGAATTCAACCTCCCAAAGTCGCCTTGTTCCAATATGTGTATACGAAATCAACCCGTCGCGATTTATGAGGATAATCGTTGGCAGTTCACGAACTTTATATCTACTCAAATTAATCCAATCATTGTCAACTGCGATTGGGAAATTTATCCCAAGCCGTTTCAACTCGCGACTTACATTTTCAACATTCGCTTCAAAAGGAAACCTCGGCACATGAACCCCAAGCATAAAAAACCCCTTATCAAAATATCTTCTCTCCCATTCTTTCAAAAAAGCACTAAGCTCAATCCATTCGCGACTTGCGTAATTGAAAAATAGAAGCAAAACGACCCTGCCACGCAAACTTTCAAAAAATATCGGCTCGGAATTTAACCAGAAATTTGCTACTATGTTTACCGCTCTGTCGCTTTCCTCTATTTGTCTTCTATAGTTATACATTTCACTTGACAAAATTTCTTTCAAAAACAATCTAAACAACTAAATTTTAACTTGCAAATTTTAAAACTGGCGAAAGTTTTTCCGTTTTTGCTTTGAAATTATTTAGTGCTTAATTTATATAAAAACAAGGAAAAAAGCGATGAAGCCGGATTTAAAATCAATCTTTAAGCAAATTGAAAAGGTCCAAGAGGAGCTTGAGAGGGTTCAAGCGGAGTTAGAAAATAAAACTGTCACAGAAGAAGCGGGCGGTGGAATGGTGAAGGTAACAGTTAATGGCAAGAGAGAGGTTGTAAAAATTGAAATTGAAAGAGAAGTTGTTAATCCAGATGATATAGAAATGCTTGAGGACCTTCTCGTTGCTGCGGTAAATAAAGCACTTCAAAGTGCGGATAAAATGATAAGTGAAGAAATTGCAAAGGTCACAAGTGGGCTTCTGCCCGGGATTCCAGGACTTCCATTTAACTTCCCTGGGTTTAAAGCTTGAAATAAACTCACCTTTAAGATATGCTTTACACATCTGAAAGCTTAGAAAATTTGATTGAAGAACTCACAAAGTTCCCCGGGATTGGGCGTAAAACAGCGCAAAGAATCACGATGTTCATTTTGAAACAACCAAAGGAAGAGGTTGAAAAACTTGTAAAAGCGATAATTGATGTAAAAGAGAAAATAAAATATTGTTCAATTTGTTTCAACATAACCGAAACCGATCCTTGTCCTATATGCTCAAATCCTAAAAGGGATAAATCAACCATCTGCGTGGTTGAAGAACCAATGGATGTGCTTGCCATTGAAAAAACAAATGAATACAACGGCGTTTACCATGTCCTTGGTGGAGTCATTAACCCGCTTGAAGGCATCGGTCCAGAAGATCTGAAGATAAAAGAGCTCATCTCACGGATATCATCTGGTGGAATTAACGAGGTTATAATCGCTTTAAATCCAAGTGTAGAAGGCGAAACAACATCAATGTATGTTGCGAACTTGATAAAACCATTCGGAGTTAAAGTGTCAAGAATAGCTCGTGGTTTGCCCATAG
>JAPYWO010000051.1 GCA_028276305.1 Candidatus Thermokryptus sp. | reverse complement strand
CTTATTATGGAGAAACTTGATGAGCTTGCATACCTTGAGTCAATAGATGTTGGTAAGCCGATTCGCCTTGCTCGCGGTATGGAGATACCGAGGGCATCGTATAATTTTTCTTTCTTTGCTGAGTTTGCTAAGTATGTTCATACGGAATTTTATGAGACGGATGATAGAGGTGCTATAAATTATGTTTTGAGGCGACCTGTTGGGGTTGCGGGGTTGATAACGCCATGGAATTTGCCACTCCTTTTGACGACTTGGAAAGTTGCCCCTTGTCTTGCTGCTGGAAATACCTGTATAATAAAACCATCGGAATTGACGCCAATTACCGCAACTAAACTTGCAGAGATAGCAGCTGAGGCAGGTCTTCCAGATGGGGTTTTAAATGTAGTCCATGGGTTTGGACCTAATTCAGCAGGTGAGTTTATTGTGAGTCACCCGGAAGTTAAATTGATTTCGCTTACTGGGGAGACGACAACTGGTCAAGCGATCATGAGAACGGCTTCACAGCACTTGAAGAAGCTTTCATTTGAGCTTGGCGGGAAGAATCCAAATATAATTTTTGCAGACGCTGATTTGGAGCAGGCGCTTGATGTGACGATACAATCAAGCTTTTCTAACCAAGGCGAGGTTTGTCTTTGCGGGTCAAGGATTTATGTTGAGAGGAAAATCTACGATGAATTTGTTGATAAACTTGTTGAAAGGGCGAAAAAAGTTAAAGTTGGCGATCCACTTGACCCGGAAACGGATATGGGGGCTTTGATAAGTGAAGAACATCTTCATAAAGTCCGCACCTACCTTGAAATAGCAGAAGCGGATGGGGGAAAAATTTTAACAGGTGGAAAAACACCGGAGAACCTTCCAGAAAAGTTTAAATCAGGAAATTGGCTTGAACCAACCGTGATAGTTGGGTTAAATGATAATTGTAGAGTTATAAAAGAAGAAATTTTCGGTCCGGTTGTGACGGTTTCTCCTTTTGATACGGAGGAAGAGGTGATTGAAAGGGCAAACAATACACATTACGGTTTGAGTGCAACTATCTGGACGAGGGATTTGACAAGAGCTCATAGGGTTGCCGGTCAAATTGAAGCTGGAGTTATATGGATTAACACATGGTTTTTACGCGATTTGAGGACGCCATTTGGAGGTATGAAGATGAGCGGGATCGGAAGAGAAGGCGGAATTTATAGTTTTGAGTTTTACACTGAGTTGAAAAATGTCTGCATAAAATTGTAATAAAAAGGTTTTATCAATGGCTGATTTTATTGAAATCTTCGCCGATGAACTTTATCAAGCGGAGGTAAATCGCAATCCGATTGAACCATTGACATCAAGGAATGGTAGTTTGACGGTTGAAGATGCTTATAAAATTCAGTTGAAAAATGTTGAGAGGAAAATAAAAAAGGGCTGGAGGATAAAGGGAAAGAAAATCGGGATTACAAGTTTGGCAGTTCAAAGGATGTTAAATGTAAATCAGCCGGATTTCGGTTATCTGTTTGATACCATGTATGTTGAAGATGGCGGAGTTATAAAGATTGATACTTTGATCCAACCGAGGGTTGAGGGTGAAATTGCATTTGTAATGGAGAAGGATTTAAAAGGTCCTGGTGTAACTGAGGCGGATGTTTTGAGGGCGACAGCTTTTGTTGTTCCATCAATTGAAATAGTTGATAGCAGAATAAGGGATTGGAAGATAAAAATTCAGGATACGATAGCTGACAATGCTTCATCTGGTTTGTTTGTTGTCGGGGGGAAGAAGACGGTTGTTGATAACCTCGATTTTAGATGTCTTGGGATGATACTTGAGCGAAATGGTGATGTTGTCGTATCTGGGGCTGGAGCTGCTTCGTTGGGGAATCCTGTTAAAGCGGTTGCATGGCTTGCGAATAAGCTTTCTGAATTTGGTGAGTATTTGAGGGCTGGGGAGATAGTTCTTTCCGGAGCGCTTGCTCAACTTGTTGTGCCGAAAAGAGGTGATTTTTTCAAGGTCACAATTCAAAAACTCGGCAGTGTAAGTGTAAAGTTTGAATAAAAGGAGTTTTTATAGATGAATCAAAATATGTATGTTCGCTTCACAAGGTTTTTGGATAACTTTGTTGAGTTCAGGTTGTCCTTTTATCCAGATTGGCTTGAATCAGGAGAGTTGGTGATGCCGTATCACATTTTTGAAGATTTTAGGGTTAGAAATAAAATTGAACTTGTCGCTGATACGGAAGAGGATAGGAAGAAGATAAATGAATATCTCAAGCATCTTGTACGGTTGAAGATAAAAAGCCCTGATGAAATTGACCTTGACGAGTATTTCCCAACAAAATTTTAAGGTTTAAAAATGTCCGCTGAAAAAAACGGTAAAGTTAAGTGTGTGATAGTTGGCAGTGGGAACATAGGGACTGATTTGATGATAAAAATTTTTAGGTATTCAAAGAATCTTGAACTTGTGATGATGGTTGGTATAGACCCGAACTCGGATGGGCTTGCAAGAGCTAAGCGTTTGGGGATAGAGACGACTTATGAGGGTATAGATGGTTTTTTGAAGAGGAAGGATTTGGTTGATCAGGTTGATATAATTTTTGAGGCGACGAGCGCCAAGGCACATCTTCAGAACGCACCGATTTATCGCGAGCTTGGCAAGGTTGCGATTGATTTGACACCAGCAGCTATTGGTCCTTATGTAGTCCCGCCGGTAAATTTGGGCGCTCATCTTGACAAGTTGAATGTTAACTTGATAACCTGTGGAGGGCAGGCGACGATTCCTATGGTTTATGCTGTGTCAAGAGTTGTTCCAGTTCATTACGCTGAGATTGTCTCATCAGTTGCGAGTAAAAGCGCTGGTCCAGGGACGAGACAGAACATAGATGAATTTACTCAAACGACAGCTAAAGGTCTTGTTGCAATAGGTGGAGCAAGGAAAGGGAAAGCGATAATAATTTTAAACCCAGCAGAGCCCCCGATAATAATGAGAAATACAGTTTATACGATAACGGATGAATGTGACCCTGATGAAGTGACTCAATCAATTTATTCTATGGTTGATGAAGTTAAGAAATATGTCCCGGGATATAATTTGAAATCAGAGCCGATATTTGACCCGCTTGATAAATATCCGATAAGAATTCCGGGATATGGTGAATTTAAGAAGGGTTATAAGGTGACGATTTTGCTTGAGATAGAAGGGGCTGGACATTATTTGCCTAAATACGCTGGGAATCTTGATATAATGACATCAGCTGCTTTGAGAGTTGGGGAGCTTTTCGCAGAGAAAATTTTAAGCGAAAAAACACTCGCAAAATAAAAACGGAGATAAAAATGTCAGATAGAAAAATCATTATAAACGATGTCACATTGAGAGATGGCATGCATGCACTTTCGCATCAGTACGAGATAGAGGATATGGTTCAAATAGCAAAAGCGCTTGATGAAGCTGGGGTTGATATAATTGAGGTTACCCATGGGGATGGGCTTGCTGGAAATGCGATAAATTACGGCTTTTCAAAATATGAGGAGGAAAGATACATTTCATCTGTCGCTGAGGTTCTAAAGCGAGCTAAACTTGATGTCCTTCTGCTTCCTGGAATTGGAACGATTGAAGACCTTGAAAAAGTGATTGACCTTGGTGTGAGCGTTGTAAGAGTGGCAACACATTGCACAGAAGCTGACATCGCAATTCAACACATTGAATATTCAAAAAATAGAGGGATGGATGTAGTTGGTTTTTTGATGATGGCTCACATGATACCGCCTTCTGAACTTGTAAAGCAGGCGAAGATAATGGAAGGGGCTGGGGCAGATTGTGTTTATGTTGTTGATTCCGCAGGGGCTATGTTACCGCAAGATGTTGCAGACAGGGTGAAGGCATTGAAGGATAATTTAAATTGTCAAGTTGGTTTTCACGCCCATCACAATTTATCGCTTGGGGTTGCGAACTCGCTTTCAGCCGTTCAAAATGGAGCTGATAGAATTGATGCATCGCTTTGTGGCTTGGGAGCAGGAGCTGGGAATGCTCCACTTGAAGTTTTAATAGCAGTGTTTGATAGAGCAGGGATTAAAACAAATTGTGACCTTTATAAACTTATGGACGCAGCTGAGGAACTTGTAAGACCGATGATGAAAAGAAAGGGTGTTGAAGTTGTGATTGATAGAGATGCCCTTTCACTTGGATATGCTGGCGTCTATTCATCATTTTTGTTGCACGCAAAAAGAGCAAGTAAAAGGTTCGGCGTTGATACGAGGGATATTCTGCTTGAACTGGGAAGAAGAAAGATGGTTGGAGGACAAGAGGATATGATAGTTGATGTCGCTGTTGAACTTGCGAAAAAGAAAGGCAAAGAGGTTGAAATTGGATAAAAAATTAAAAATTTTACAGATGTGCCAGCAAAGGTTAAAAATAATTCACTTGTCAAGCTAAAGCGAATAGCGCAATATCTTAATGAATGTGAACTTGAAAGAAAGGAAGCTGAGCAAATTGTCAAGACCTACCCAGAGATTACGGTTGACAATGCTTATCTAATTCAAAAGGAGCTTGTTAAGTTAAAAATTTCAAGGGGGAATAAGCTCATAGGTTATAAACTCGCCTTCACCACTCGCACAAAGCAAAGGTCTATGGGGATTTCAACGGTTGGTTTCGGTTATTTATTTGATTATATGAAAATTGATGATGGGGGTGATTTGAACTTAAATGAAGTCATTCATCCGAAAGCGGAGGCTGAAATTGCGTTTGTGATCGGTGAGGACCTTGAAGGTGATGTTTCGCCTTACGAGGTGATTGAAGCGACTAAATATGTTGCACCTGCGATTGAGTTTGTTGATTCAAGGTATAAGGACTTTAAGTTTGAACTGATAGATGTGATCGCTGATAACTTTTCAGCTTCAAGGTTTGCAATTGGGGCAGATGTAAAAAGACCAAGTGAAGTTGATTTACGATTGTCTGGCGTGATTTTTGAAAGGAACGGCTTGCCCGAAAAGACGGGCGCATTGGGAGCTGTGCTTGGAAATCCAGCAATAGCTGTATCCCAACTTGTTAAGTTTTTGTCTCGTAAAGGAGAAAAAGTCAAAGCTGGAAGCGTGGTCTTAACCGGAAGCATAACCGAGGCGATTGATGTCCATGAGGGCGATTTCATAAGGGTTTCAATATGTGGAGTTGGTGAGGTTTCAACATTTGTTGTGAGAAAATAAAAAGGAATGATATATGCCAGTGATAATAATCAATATGCTTGAAGGGAGAAGCGCGGAGAAAAAGAGGAAGCTTTTAAGAAAGGTAACTGATGCAGTTGTTGAGGCGCTTGAGGTTGAACCGGAAAGCGTTCGCATTATAATTAACGAGATACCGAAAGAAAACTTCGCAGTTGCTGGCTTGCCAATTGAGGAATTTAGGGAATTGAAGCGTGGCAACTCAGTCAAAGTTAAATGATAAATCAAAACAAAAACGGAGGTGCTACAATGGCGACGCAATATGAAATAAAGCAGAAGGTGATTGAGCCGAAAAGGCAGGCGTTTGACTATCTGATGAAAAGATATGGAAATCAACCAGCTTCAAGGTATATTGAAGCGACCGTTGACATTCAACAAAGGGAAAATTTCCATTACAGACCGACTTGGAGACAAGGGGTTGAGATATTTGACAAGAATTATTCTGAGTTGAAATTGACAGATTATTATGCTTTTCTTGACCCGAGGCAGTATTACTATTACACTTACAATGCGACAAGGGCGAAGAATTACGAGGCGGTTGAAAAATATTTTGAATTTTGTGGGGAAAGAGGACTTCTTGAAAATGTTGATGAGAGTTGGTTGAAGGTGTTTAATAGGTATTTCGTTCCTTTCAGGCATCTTGAATATGCAGGGTGGATTTTACTTGTCGGGGTTGCAAGATTTGGCTACGGGACATCATTGACCCAGTGTGCGGAGTTCAACGCTTGTGATAAGTATGGAAATGCACAATTAATAACGAGGATTGCGTTTGAACTTCCAGAACCAGATGGTGATATTTTTGAAAACGCAAAGAAGACATGGCTTGAAGATAAGATTTGGCAACCTTTGCGCGAATATGTTGAGCGTTTGCTGACGGTTCAGGACTGGGGAGAAGTTTTGATCGGACAAAATCTCGCACTTGATGTTTTCGTTCAGCCATTGATACATATTGAACTAGACAAACTTGCGAATGAAAATGGCGTAAGCGTCTTTTCTTTCTTCAGCAAGTATTTGTATGACATTTATAAGGACAATATGAAATGGACGGAGGAATTTTTCAAAGTGGCATTAAGCGACCAGAATTATGGAGATGCGAACAAGAAATTTGTTGAGTCAAAATTAAATCAATATTCAAGCGCGGTTTCAAAGGCAATTGATGCATTTGCTGATGTATTCAATATGCCGAAGAAGAAGGGTGACTTTAAGACAGCGAAGGAGAGAATTTTGAACGGTGCGAATGAAATTTACGCTCGGCTTGGATTAAATGTAAAAATCAAAAATTAATAAGGAGGGGAAAATGACAGCGGTAGAAACAAAAAGAGAAAGGTTTGTCGCTGTTGACATTCAGAAAAATGAAGAGGGCTGGAATGTCTTACAAGCGATTTTAAAGGATAACCCCGGGGCAAAGATTGATGATTTCCCTGGGTATTATAAGGTCAAACATCCGGAGAAACTTCTTGTAAGGCGTGAAACGGTTGAAAAAATTATGGGCAGACCCTGGGACACGCAGGAGTTCAATCTCGTGATAATCTCTTACGCTGGAAATTTTGCTGAGTGGGACGATGAGAAAATTCTCATCCAATGGGATACACACATGTAAAAATTAAAAAACAAAGGAGGTACAACGGTTATGGCAAAAAAGAAATTAACACTGGCTCAAAAGTATCATATCTACACAAGGGGGCTTGATTGGGAGCCAACTTATGTGAGCAAGAAAGATATCTACCCTTACGCTGAATACGAGGGGATAAAGATCAAGGACTGGAACAAATGGGAAGACCCTTTCAGGATGACGGTTGATGCTTATTGGAAGTTTCAAGCTGAGAAAGATAGGCGCTTTTATGCGATACTTGATGGTTTCATTCAAAATCAAGGGCATTTGACGCTTTCCGATGCGAGGTATCTTAATTCAATTAAGCTTTTCATCCAGGGCGTTACACCACTTGAGTATATGGCGCATCGTGGTTTTGCATTTGTCGCAAGACACCTTCCAGGCGCAGGACCAAGAACTGCTGGATTTTTCCAATCAATGGATGAGTTGAGGCACACGCAAATTGAGGTTCACGCAGGGAGTAACTTCAACAGATATTATGATGGTTTTCATTCAATGACGCATATGCACG
>JAPYWO010000050.1 GCA_028276305.1 Candidatus Thermokryptus sp. | reverse complement strand
TTAACACAGTTTACGGCGCAGCAAGCGATGTTCAGGGATACTACTTGATCAAGAATGTTGTCCCTGGAAGTTATACCCTTGTTGCAAAATATGTCGGTTATCAGGAGTTCAGGCAAAGCGTTCGGGTTACCCCGGGGGATACGGTGACGGTAAATATCCGACTTGCACCAGGGCTTATAACAGTAAGCCCGATAGTAGTAACGGCAATCGGAACTGAAGAGGAAAGGGCGAAACTTGGGACATCGGTTTCAAGTGTAACGGGTGAGCAAATTTTAAGAAGTGGTTATACAAATGTGATTTCTTCAATCGCTGTCAAAGCGCCTGGTGTCTTCACAATTGATGCTGTTGGTGACCCCGGCTCTGCAACGAGAATAGTCCTTCGTGGTCCAAGGTCGCTTCAAACGGCGAATCAGCCGTTGATTGTGGTTGATGGAGTTCCGATTTGGAATTCAACCTTTGGGGCAAGCGTTGGCAATGTTTCAACAATTTCAAGAAATGTTGATATAAACCCGGAGGATATTGAATCAATTGAAGTGATGAAAGGTCCTGCAGCTGCTGCTATCTGGGGCGCAAGAGCTGCAAACGGTGTCATAGTTATCAAGACGAAATCCGGGACATTTTCAGCTCAAAGGAAGGTCAGGTTATCGCTTAAGTCAAGGATTCATAGCTCTGAGCTTTTGAGACCTTTCCCATTGCAGAGAGAATTTGGGCAAGGTCAATATGGTAATTTTGTGTTTAACTCTGCTTTGAGCTGGGGTGATAGAATTGCTGATAGACCAGGTGGTCCGGATTCGTTGGCAAGACCTGATTATCCATATTCAAGAATTGTTGTTAAGAGGTCAAAGGATACATATGACCATGCGACAGAGCTTTTCCGCAAGCCGATAACTCAGAACTATTCAATTGAAATAAGTGGCGGTGATGAGTGGGGTACATTCTATCTTAATGCAGAGAGGTTGGACGAACAGGGGATAATACTTGCTAACAGTGATTTCAAGAGGACTTCAATTCGCGGTAATGTATCAAGGAGATTCGCTGAGAATATAACTGCAAGGATAAATGCTGCGTATGTTAAGACATCTACCAATAGAGTACAGCAAGGTTCAAATATAAGTGGTCTTTTGCTTGGCGCATTTAGAACACCGCCTGACTTTAATAACCAACCATATCTTGTGGATTATAAATCGCCAACAGGTGCTATAACGCCAAATTCGCACAGGTCTTATAGAAACGGTGAAGGTGATCCAACGCGTGGCGTTGGGTACAACAATCCTTTCTTTACGATCTACAAAAATAACACATTGTTTTACACAGACAGGGTTTTTGGAAGCGCTGAGATAAGTTATGATCCGTTCAAATGGTTGAACTTTACTTACAGGATTGGTGCTGATTATTACACCGATAGGAGAAACCAACTCTGGCCATATCAAGATGCTGCTGTGCCAACCGGTAGGGTGACAAGGCAAGTGATTTCGCAGTATCAACTTAACACCGACTTTATGGTCAGATTCAAAGGTCAATTGGGGAAAATTGCAAGTTCATCTTTGTTGCTTGGCTTCCATCTTGATCATGAGCAAACGGATAACACATTCGTGCAGGGAACGAGGTTTATCTTAACGGATGCTCCACCATACATACTTAACACACTTGACTATTTGCCTGATGAAGGTAAGACGATAGTCAGGACAGGTGCATTTTACGGAGAACTTGCTGTTGATGTATTTGATCAAGTTTATGTTCGCTTAAGCGGGAGAAATGAAAGCGCATCAACTTATGGGACTGAATCAGGGATGACTTATTTCTTCCCATCCGGAAGCGTTGCGTGGGAATTTACGAAGTTGCCTTTCTTCTCTGGACAGCCAATTCTTTCCTTTGGAAAGGTTCGTGCAGCTATTGGTCTTGCTGGTGTTAGACCACCAGCATATGTGACGAAAACATACTATGTAAATGCAAGCTTTGGGAACGGTTGGGGTCCAACGACAAATGCAATATACTATGGCGGTGGAGCTGTTCAATCATCTCAGCTTGGAAATCCGAAATTAAAACCAGAGATGACAAGGGAGACGGAATTTGGATTTGATTTGAGATTCCTCAACGATAGATTAAGCTTGAGCTATACAAGATACTTTAACAAGACCTGGGATGCCATCTTGAATGTTGCTGTTCCTCCATCAAGTGGCTTCTCATCAAGATGGGCTAACACTGCAAAGATTGAAAACAAGGGGACGGAAATTCAAGTAATCGCTGAATGGTTGAGGTTGGGTGCTTTCACTTGGACGACGACGGTTAACTGGTCGCAAAATAAGAATACCGTCGTTGAGCTTGCTCCTGGAATTGAATCCGTTACTCTTGCTGGTTTCGTTGATCCAAGCTCAAGGGCTGTCGCAGGTTATCAACTTGGCGTGATCTACGGTTCAAGATGGGAGAGATGGGACAGAGACACAACAGTTACAATTGGCGGTAAGCCGTATAATTTCAAGAAAGGTGATATAAAACTTGATGCAAATGGATTCCCAGTGCCCTCACCAACTTATGGAGTTCTTGGAGACCCCAATCCCGATTGGAGAGCTGGTATAATTAATACTTTGAGATATGGAAGGGTAACTCTCAATGTGGTGGTTGATGTCTCTAAAGGTGGAAAGATTTGGAACGGAACTAAAGGCGCTTTGTATTACTTCGGAACACATGGCGATCAAAACTGGTGGACAACTTTAACAGCAGATCAAGCGAACACTTTGAAGAATTATCTTGGTAGAACCCCGAACGAGATGATAAGCTTGTATCCAACCAGAAAAACCTATATAAAGAACCCAGATGGTACTGTTTCATTCCGCGGTTACATTGCTAATTTTGGAGGCGGTCCGGTGATTGTAGACGAGTACTATTTCTGGTCAGGTCCAGGTTCTGGGTTTACTGGACCATCTGAACAGTTCATTGAAGATGGTGGCTATGTTAAGTTGAGAGAGGTTTCATTAACTGTTAACATCCCGTTGAGAAGGTTTGGACTTGAGAGCATTGACCTTGGGCTTATTTTGAGGAACTTTAAGATATGGACGAAGTATACAGGAATTGACCCAGAGACCAACCTCACTGGACCGACGAACGGTCAGGGACTTGACTACTTCAATAATCCACCGATGAAGAGCGTTATTTTCTCGCTTAGCATCAATTATTAATAAAAGTTTGGGAGGGCAGTTTAACTGACTGCTCTTCCCTTTTCTCTTTGAAATTTTTAAAAAGAAAAAATCGGAGCAGGTAAAATGAGGAAAACAATAGGTTTAATAAGTGTTGCATTGGCGATGGTTTTATTTGTAATGGGTTGCTCAAAGATAACAGAGGATTATGTCAAGGGTTACGATACTGATCCACTTGCGCCTACAACAGCGCCATCGCCAAAGACATTCGTTGGAGCACAAACAGCATTTATTGAATTTTATGAGGCATTCCCAAGCCAACTTGCAGCTGTTTGGGCTCAGCAAGCAACCGGTGCTGATAGACAATTTGCTTCTTTTGATATCTACAATATAACTGCAAATGATTTCTCAAATGATTGGTTCCTGGCTTATACCCGTGTTTTAACGAATTTGAAGATAACGCAGACGAAAGCGAAAAGCGAAGGTTTTATGAATTTATATGGCGCAGCAAAGGTTCTTGAAGGAATACATATGGGAAATGTAGCAGCACTTTGGGGAGATGTGCCATATTCCGAAGCAGCTCAGCCAGAGAAAACATTAACGCCGAAGTATGACAATCAAATTGATGTTTATAACGCTGCAATAGCTGCGCTTGATGAGGGTATTCAAGTCCTTCAGCAAAATACAGCAGACCTACCGCAAGATGTATACTCAACCGGTGGAAAAGTAACGAAATGGATAAAGGCAGCATATTCAGCAAAGGCAAGATATTTAATGCATCTGGCAAGGAAGGATAATTATCCAACGGCAATCCTTGATCAAGTAATACAGGCAGGACTTAATGGTATAACATCAACAACGAGGACAGGAACCGCACCAGCAGCTGGTTACGGCGCTGATGACCTTGTTTTCACGCACGGGACGACATATCAAGGGAATATGAACCTTTGGTATTCTTTCCTCGTTCAAGATAGGTCTGGTTATCTTAGAGCATTGAAATGCTTCGCTGTTAAAATGCTCGGCTCGCGGGGAGCAAGCGAAGCTGGTAGATTTAATTATTACTTTACAGCTGATAGCAACGATTTGAACACAACGCGGGCATATGCTCAAAATGCCTATTTCCCAGTTATAAGGGCTTCCGAGACATTGCTTTTGATCGCGGAGGCATATGCGAGAAAAGGAGATTTAGCAAACGCTGTAAGTTATCTAAATAAAGCAAGGGAATACGCTAATAACATTTTTGGGACTACATTGAGCACAAATCTTACCCCAGCGGATTTTGGGAATGATCAGGCACAGGTTCTCCAAGCGATCTTTAATGAGATGTACCTTGCATTGATGCATCATGTTGAGGTATTCAATTTCTTGCGTAGGATTGATTATAAAGTGAATTATGTTGATCCTTCTACGGGACAAACAGTTCAACTTACTCCGAAGCGCGGTACACAATTCCCGCAGAGATTGTTCTACCCGCAAAGCGAGGTTTCAACGAACCCGAATACACCGAAGCAGACATCAGCTGATCTTTATGAAAAGACAAGAGTCAATGGCGGGACGAAATAATTGGTTGTGTTAATTTCCCAATTTTCAAAGCCGTGGCTTTTGCCACGGCTTTTTGATAAAAAAACAAACTTTATAGGAGGAACGACTATGAGAAGTTCAGTAATTTTATCGTTGATTATTTCATTTGTTGTCTCTGCATTTGGGCAGGTGGGTGAAATAAGAGGAACAGTTTATGATAAAGAGACGAACAATCCGCTCCCAGCTGCGTCTGTTATTATAGTTGGGACACAGTTGGGTTCGGCGACCGATGTTAATGGGAATTATATAATCAAAAATGTGAAACCGGGTACATACAAAGTTCAGGCGAGATTTATCGGGTATGGTGCTCAAACGAAGGAGGTTACCGTTAGACCCGGCGAAACAGCCACTGTTGATTTTTATCTTTCTCCGACGGCGTTACAGCTTGATGAAATTGTTGTAACAGGAACGGGGACTGCTCTTGAAAAGAGAAGCGTTGGAAATACGGTAGGGACGGTAACGATAAAGGATATTGAGATCGCTCCGGTTAGAAGCATCACAGAGGTTTTGCAGGGAAGGGTATCTGGGCTTGTTGCTTTGCCAAGCTCAGGTCAAGCTGGAAGTGCAGCTGCTATAAGATTAAGGGGACTTATCAGCGTGTCTCAAAGCAATCAACCGTTAATTTATGTTGACGGCGTTAGAATAGACAATGCGCAGATTGATTATGGAACCGTTTGGACAGGAGGTCAGCATCCATCAAGATTGAATGACATTATCCCAGCAGACATTGAAAGAATTGAGGTTATAAAAGGAGCAGCTGCTACGACGCTTTATGGAACTCAGGCAGCTAATGGTGTCATCCAGATATTTACGAAGAAAGGTATAAGCGGGCAACCGACGATTAACTTTACAATTGAAAGAGGCGGTGTTAGTGTCCCGAAAAAGTTATATTCAACCGGCTATTTAATTGGTATATTCCCAACTGGAGAAGATATAAAACTTGGAGCAAGGAGAACCCCAGACAGTGTTAAAGTGGCAAGCGAAGGTCTTGCTAATAGTTTGCTTTCAACAGGTCCGTATGAGGCGTATTTTGCATCAATTAGGGGAGGAACGCCCTCTGTTGGTTACTATGTCTCTGGACGTTACGAAAATGAAGTTGGATCAATCCCATCAAACTGGTTTAGGAGAGTGTCATTTAGGGGTAATTTAAACGCCGTTGGAAGTGAAAATTGGGATATTCAAGCGACCGCAGGATACACTTACTCAAGGTTGAAAAGACCCAACAACGATAATAATATCTATGGTTTAGTCCCAAATGCTTTGCTTGCGAGGAGAAATTTGGCTACTCCAACTAACCCTTACGGTGAGCCATTTACACCTTTGAGTATTGCGCGTGAGCTGAATAACCTTCAGACGACGCACGCTTTTACAGGTGGAGTGACTTGGAATCACAGACCTTTTGGGACATTTAGACAAAAGTTAACAATTGGTTTTGATGTTACTGCCGAAGAGAATGAACAACTTTTCCCATACGGGCTTGGTTTTATTTACTATCCTTATGGAATGAAGGGTAATCAAAGGAGAACTTTTTATTCCTTAACGCTTGATTATTCATTAGCTTGGCATGTTGCAATTTCAGATAAAGTTACATCTTCATTTACAGCTGGCTTGCAAGGATTTGCTGATTCCGATTATAGAGTTTTTGGACAAGGAAGGGACTTTCCAGCACCTGGGTTATCTGTAATCTCTGCCGGTGCCGTGAGGACAGCTGAAGAGTATAGATATAGGGTAATTAATGGTGGAATTTTTGCACAAGAGCAAATTGGGTTCTCAAATATGCTTTTTGTAACTGGGGCATTGCGACTTGATGGAAATAGTGGTTTTGGTCCTGATTATGGGCTTGCCCTTTATCCGAAAGCACAGGCATCTTTTATACTCTCAGAACTTGGCTTCTGGCCAAAGTCGTTTTGGAACTCAATGAAATTGAGAGCTGCTTGGGGTCAGGCTGGTTTGGCTCCGGGTGTTTTTGATAAAGAAAGAACATGGGATGCTGTAGCTGGGCTTGATGGTGTTCCAGCGGTAACCCCAGGAAATATCGGTAATAGAAAACTCAAACCGGAAAGAAGCGATGAGCTGGAATTTGGTTTTGATGCCGGTTTCTTCAACGATAGGTTAGGAATTGAGTTCACAGTTTATAATCAAGTTACAAAAGATGCATTGCTGTTGAAACGCTATCCACCATCTGAGGGATGGTTAAATCTTCAATTGACAAATGTAGGTGAGGTGAGAAATAAGGGTATTGAACTCACGATAAGGGCTTTGCCAATTTCTACTTCAAATGTTTCTCTTGATGTTAACTTCATGTTGTCAACCAATGATAACAAAGTCACATCACTTGGTGGAACTGCACCACTTCCGTATGGTCTTGGTGGAATAGGTGAGGTTAGAGAGGGCTATCCTATAAACTCCTTCTGGGGATATAAGCTTATCGGCATAAAGCAAGGTTCATTGACGACTGCTTTAGCGAGATTGAATAGCTATCGTAATAATCCGTCTTACAATTTCCAGAACCCGTCACACAGGCGAACAATTATGAATGCGATTGCAGATGCAGCTGTTGCTGTTGGAACTCAAAAGGAGTTCCTTGGAAATGCTTATCCGAAGATGAACGGGTCATTCTCAGCGACCTTGACGCTTTTCA
>JAPYWO010000049.1 GCA_028276305.1 Candidatus Thermokryptus sp. | reverse complement strand
CCGCTATCCGGTGAATAACTTCTATTTTCAAGTTGAGAGATGAAAAAGCTATATTTAAACTTTTTTGAGAAAAGGTCAATTTGAAGAACATCGTATGGGATTGCATAGTCGGAGATCAAAAGGTTTCCACCACGACCATATCCCCACTTGATATAATCACGACCGAGTTTAATTGAAAATGGCTCAAAATTTAACCTCAAATACCCCTGTTCAGTATAACCGGAGAAAAAACCGCGAAATCTATTACCCGTGTATGTCGTATCATCAAGCAGGTTTTGATCCGCAAGTGAATTGTTGTAAAGCGTGAATTTATCCCCGAAATAAAACGCAAATTTAGACCTCCCCCTAAACCTGAAGGTCCTGCTTGAAAAATTATCCCTTACCGCATACTCCGAAAGCATCACGCCAGCTTTGAATGAAAAATCGTTCTTTGAATTTGAATTTAAAAAATTTATCTCATCTTGAAATTCATCCTCAAGGATCTTGAGAAGTTTTTCGTCAAAATCATTCAATGGTTTTGCCTCTAAAATTTGTCTTGCAACCTCAATCCTTGAGTACGGTTTATATCCCTGTGGTAGTCCTCTGAAATAACCTCTGAGTTTAAGTTCTTCAATTATTTTATAAACCCAGTAATCCGTTGGCATCGTCTCTTGAAACTGGGCGAAGACGAAATCAAGGATAAAAATCAGAAAAATGAAAAATTTTTTAAACATAATGATTTTACTTTCTTTCACCTCTCTTTTAATTTTTTCACCACCACCTCAATCCTCCCCCGTCAATGGTGAGGAAGTTCTTGAAAAATTTCCATCTCCACTTTTTCTTTACTTTTTTCATCAAAAACTACTCTAAATATCCCTTCTCCTTCAAAAAATTCTTTATCTTTTCAGCCAAACTTACAGCATCCCTTCTAAACTCCTCATAATCTTCAGATGTAAAAACATACGATGGATTATAATCCGCTTCACCCCTATATTTCATAAGACGTGAAAAAATATGTAAATATCTCGGTTCAAGTTCCCCTGTCTTAACAAAATGTAAACTCATCAACTTCAACGCACCCTCATGCGTCTTCGGCTCAAACCCTTTACTGAATAATAAAGCCCTGACATGATATAAAGCAAAATAATACAACCTTGAAACCGTATCATTGTAATAACCATTCTTGAAAAGCAAATCAGCTGAGTCAATTGCATTTTGTGCCCTTTCAATTTCAACCCTTATATTTTCTCTCTTATTTTCATCCCTCAAATCTCAACCCCCTCCATTTCAATGTCCAAAGCAATCCTCCTTTCAAGTTCCCTCAACCTTCTAAACTCATCCTCCGAAAAAACGATAATTGATATAGGGACAAGGTATTTTATCTCAATTTCAACGACACAATCAATTATTTTCCTTTTTACCTCCTTTGTCAAATCGGCAACAACAACTGCTACATCTATATCTGAAGTTTCATCTGCGTCCCCCCTCGCCCTTGAACCAAAAAGGACAAACCTCTTCAACTTATCACCAAGTAATTCAATTAACTTAGATTTAACCTCCTGAAGCGCCTTTGTTTCATCTTCATTTAAAATCATCAAAGGTGAAAATTAATTTTTCACAAAATTAAATTAAAGTTAACAAAAAATAAAATCAAGTTAAGCTTGTCTTTCCTACAGGGGAATAATTACTGCTAATTCTTTTTCCACCCCCACCTCTATCCTCCCCCATCAATAAGGGGAGGAAGTCCTTGAATAATTTTTCTACCCCTAATTCTCCTCTCCCCCTGCGGGAGAGAACTAAGGTGAGGGGTGTTGTTAATTCTTTCTCTTTCCTCTCTTTCCTTGTTAGAATAAGCCACTTTACTTACCGTCTAATGCCAGCGTTTGGAACAGGAGAGGTTAAAAATCCAGAATAATCAACTACACCAAAACGATTATAATACGGATCTGAAGGCGAGACATCATTCCTATCAAAAATTAAATTCCTTATCTCCGCCTCACTTACCGTCCCCCAAAAATTGAAACGAGCATCTGTGTTTGAGGTATAACCCCCAAGCGCCAATAAATACTTCTTGCCTGAAAAATTGTTAAAATTAATCACAGCAACAGGACTACCATACGCTGGAGATAAAGTTATACCACCAGCGGTTGAATATATATTGTTATACAGATACTTCGCAATCCCACCTCTATGCAAAACATGATAATTCTTTGAATGAACAAACTCATTGTTCTTTATCAATAAAGTATCCCTGTTGACATTTGACCAAATTTCAATTGAATAGCCATTTCCACTAAAATAATTACCTTCTATCCTTGCCCCTGAAGTCGTACAATAAACCCCAGATTCAGAGTTCAAATAAAAAATTGAATTTAAAACACTTGCATTTGTATCTGTAAACTCAAAGTTTACGCCGACAGGTTGCCCAGGTCCAAACCCAAAAACCTTCCCAGCGAATATGCAATTGTAAACCCTGACATATCTTCCCGAATTTATCCCCGTAGCAGAAATCCCATAGCTTTTATTCCCAATAAAAAGGGAGTATCCAACTTCACAATCAGAACCATCAACACTTAAACCTACATTTGCGCTTCTAAATACTGCGTTTTTGATCTTAACACTTCCACGGTTTCTTACATAGACCCCATCAAAATAAACGCTCGTATCTTCGGTAGTGAAGATAATCGGCGAATTAAAATCAAAATTTTCCCCAATCAAGTTACCTTCAACTATAAACTTGTAATATCCATCAAACTTTAAAACAGCCCCATCTTTAATATAAACAGTTGAGCCACTTGGTATTAAAACATCACCCTTGATAATGACATTTCCTTTGAGCGTATCTTTATCATTCATCACCCCAAATAAAACCCTTTCCCTTTCAAGCGTCAAAGTTTTTGAATCACCTGAGGTTGAAATTTTAAAAAATTTCCAGCCATATCCATCTTTCTGGACAAAGAGGATATATTCGCCATCTGGGACATCATTAAACTTAAAATTTCCATCTTTATCAGTAAAAGTTTGATAGAGAGGTTTTTGCCATCTATGATCAAAAAGATAAACGGTCAGGTCTTGATTAAACAGGTTGAACTTAACAGCTGGGTTTGAAATTGATGTGTCAACGGGGGCAGGGTTATAAAGGAGGACTTTTACATTAGAGAAATCAGTTGTATCCTTTAAAATCACCCTTCCAGCGATTGATTTCCCCGATGGCTTATTCGGTGAGCAGGAATAGAAAAGGAGAAGGATTAAAAAATAGAATACAATTTTCCTCAAAAAAACCAAAATAAATTTCTTTTAAACCAATCAATAAGCGTTCGGGTCGCCTTTTTTCTCATCGTCAAAATCCCTTATAGTTCTAAGAATTCTAGCGGGAACGCCCGCAACAATTGTATATGGAGGTACATCCTTAGTAACAACAGCCCCTGCTCCAACTATGGCATATTCACCGATAGTAACACCAGCCAATATAGTCGCAGATGAGCCAATAGAAGCCCCCTTTTTCACTATTGTTGGCACAACTTTCCAATCTTTTTCAGTTTGAAGCTCACCTCTTTCATTTATAGCTCTTGGATATAAATCGTTTATAAAAGTTACATTATGCCCGATAAAAACCCCATCTTCAATCGTTACTCCTTCACATATAAAAGTATGAGATGAGATCTTACAATTACTTCCAATTTTGACACCTTTTTGAATCTCAACAAAAGCGCCGATTTTAGTATTATCACCTATTTCACAACCATATAAATTTACAAAACCAAATATTTTAACATTCTTACCGAGCTTCACATCTTTTGAAATCCTTATGTAATTCGCTTGGCAATATGTTTCATCAAAATCCATAGTTTAAACCTCACTTTTATTTTCAATCAAGGTTAACCAACACCCCATTTTTCTTTATTGATTTTTCTGCTGCTTCTAAAATTTTAACAACTTTTAAACCTGCATATCCATCGGTAATTGGATTTCTATTTTCAAATATACTTTCAACAAATTCCCTACATACTAAGCTTAACGCCTCTGTGTCATCAAGTTTGGGGGCATACATATCTCCACTCCTATACTGAATCAACAACCGATGAATACCCTCTTGTGAAGTCACAACCACACCCTTATCATATATTTTCACTTTTTCACTGGGTTCGGTGTCATCGTAAATTATCATCTTTTTGGTTCCACTTATTAGTATCCTCCTAACTTTAACTGGAGCAAGCCAACTAACATGGAAGTGCGCAATTATACCATTATCAAAATTAACATTTATATAGGCAATATCTTCTATACCATTATAATGCGAAGTTCCAAACGCAGAAACTGATACAGGTCGTGAATTAATTACGAAATCCATTATAGAGACATCATGAGTAGCTAAATCCCAAATCACATTAACATCATGCTGGAATAAACCCAAGTTTATTCTCACTGAATCAAAATAATAAATTTCACCTATTTCTCCATTATCAATCAACTCTTTAATCTTTCTTACAGCCCCCGTATATATAAATGTGTGATCCACCATTAAAACTTTTTTATTTTTTTCAGCAAGATTAATTAAATCTTCTGCCTCCTTAACCGATGCTGTTAATGGTTTCTCAACCAACACATGTTTTCCATTTTCAATCGCTTTTTTAGCTAATGGATAATGTGTAGCAACAGGGGTTGCAATAGCAACGGCATCAATATCTGCAGATCTCAACACAAAATCCGTATCCTTTGTTAATTCAACCGCTGGAAATCTTGACTTAATAAAAGCCAATCGCTTTTCATCAAGATCACAGCCATATACTTTTTCAACCCCTGGCGTTGATAAAAAATTTCTTACAAGATTTGGACCCCAATAACCTAACCCTATAACACCTACTTTCATTTTTATCTTCTACATTTTGTTTTTAATTTTATCCCCCGCCCTTTCCGAACAATACTACCGGTATTGTCTTTAAAATAATTTGCAAATCAAGCCAAGGCGACATATTCTGTATATAGTAAATATCCATCAATACCATATCATCAAAACTTGTCTCAGCCCTTCCATAAACCTGCCAAAACCCGGTACATCCCGGCAATACTTTATCTCTTTCGTGATACCACGGTTTGAACATCTCATATTCATAAGGTAGTACAGGTCTTGGTCCAACTAAACTCATTTCACCTTTTAATACATTTATCAATTGTGGAAACTCATCTATACTAAACTTCCTTAAAAATTTACCGACCGGGGTTATTTTATTTTTATCAACAACCTTTTTGCTTTTTGCCTCCCCATCGGGATGTTTTCCCTCCCAAATAAATCGTTTCATCTGTTCAATCCTGTTTTCATCTTTATCAGCACCAACATACATTGTTCTAAACTTATACATTTTGAATTTTTTCCCATCTTTTCCAATTCTTTCCTGCTTATAAAACACAGGACCTTTAGAAGTTGCCTTTATCAAAATAGCAATTAACAGGAAAAAAGGGGTTAACAAAACTAAAGCAAAAAGTGAAAGGACAAAATCAACTATTCTTTTTTGAATAAGAAAAACTTTACCATAGAAACCGCGTGTTAATGTAATCGTTGGAAAATCTACATATGCCTCAGTAGTTAACCTACTTGGAATAACTTTAAAAATAGACGATGTTAATCTAACTGTACTCTTTGTTTTTTTAGCTTCGGAAATTATTTCAATTAACCTCTCATGAGTTATATTATCAATCCCAATTATCACCTCGTCAACATCATATTTTTCACAAATTTGAACAATATTTTCAACATCTCCAAGAACTTTATAGCCATTCCAAATACCGCTTCCCCGCGGAATAAAATCATCTATAAAACCAACTACTTCTAAACCTAATTCTGGTTTAGCTATAATGTCGTTCAATATTCTCCGCCCAAGCTCCCCAGCCCCTATGATAACACATTTCCTCTTTAATGCCTTTAAATTCATAAAATGCTTTAAAAAGGACGGTAACAAAATAATCCTGTAAAGGGTAAATAACACAAACAATGACATAATAAAATATATCAATACCAATCGGCTTTCATATATTAACTCAAATTCTGATAAATAGCCAATCAATACATATAATAATGAGCCAATGAAAATTGATTTCAACAAATTCATAAATTGGGGAATACGTGTGGAAAAAACATTTATTCTGTACAATCCATTCCATTGAAAAATAAAGACAAGAAAGAAAGAAAATAAAATAGCAAATAAAAATTGGAGAGAGGCAAAAAAGTCAATTACATTTACAAGTTCTCTAAATAATACCACCGATATAAAAAAGGCGAAATTAATCACAAACAGATCAATTAATAATAAAACATATTTATATTTAGGAAATCTTAACATTTCCTTCTAAAAAATTCACGTATTTTTTCTGCTACATATTCTATCTGCTCATCTGTCAATTCCGGATAAATCGGTAAAGAAAGCCCACTTTCTGCAAGTTGTTCAGATACTGGAAAGTCCCCTCTTTTATATCCGAGTTCTTTGAAGCATGGTTGTAAATGAAGTGGAACTGGGTAATGTAGCCCTGTCCCTATACCGTTTTCATTTAGAAATCTTTGCAATTTATCTCTCACTTCTTGTCTCTTATCCGGCTTTGAATTAACCTGTATAACAAACAGATGATATACATGTTTCGCGTAAGGCATTTCAACCGGAAGCTTTATTTCCTCTAAGTCAGACAATAGCTCTCTATATCTACTTGCAACTCGTCTTCGCTCTTCAGTCCATTTTTCAAGATATTTTAATTTAACTTTAAGAACAGCTCCCTGAATGCTTTCCATTCTATAATTGTGACCAAGCAAAACATGTGTATATTTTTTCACCGAACCGTGATCTCTAATCATTCTAAATTTTTGGGCAAGTTCGTCATCATTTGTTGTAACAGCACCCGCCTCACCGTAAGCGCCAAGATTTTTACCAGGATAAAAACTAAATGAGGCACATATTCCAAGACCGCCAACTTTTCTGCCTTTATATTCAGCCAAGTGCGCCTGAGCAGCATCCTCAACAAGATATATATTATATTCTCGTGCAATTTCAATCAACGGATCAATATCAGCTGGCTGTCCATAAAGATGAACTGCTACAATGGCTTTTGTTTTTTTATTAATGACATTCTCAACTTTTTCAGCATCAATGTTGTAACTTTCTGGATGGCAATCAACGAAAACCGGTTTTGCTCCACAAAGTGTTGCCCCCCACGCGGTTGCAATAAACGTATTTGCCGGTATTATAACCTCATCGCCAGATTTAATACCCAACGCCCACAAGGCAATATGATTACCATCGGTTCCAGAACTCAGTCCAACACAATGCTTAACATCATGCATTTTCGCAAATTCACTTTCAAACTCTTGAACTGGCTTCCCAAGTATAAAGGATGTGCT
>JAPYWO010000048.1 GCA_028276305.1 Candidatus Thermokryptus sp. | reverse complement strand
TTGGAATCGTTGACGCGATGTCCAAGATTGTAATCACCTCCGACATTCAGAGTGTCTGCCCCGACGATTTGATTCTTTCCATGTCTTATCTTTTCTGCAAAGAAGCTCAACACTGTTCTTTTTGATAGAAGATAATTAATTTTGATGAAAAAATCATCCGAATTGGGTCCAATCCAATGCCCAAGCAAAAAACCATTGTGAGTGTAATTGTTTTCGTTTATCCTGTGCGAATATACATATGGTTCTATCCTTGTGTATTCAAGTATGATGTCCGTATCCTTTAAACCAGCAAAGTATAGCCCCACTTGATATCCGAGTTGATTCCCATACCAACCCGTGCCGATGAGAGGAAAGTTTATATCGTCAATCAAAATCGTCCCGTAAATTTGAAAATTTTTGAATAAGTTTGACTTGAAATTGAAGCCAAGCAGGGAATTGTCCCTGTCTTGAAGTGAATGTTCAGCTGACTTGTAAAAATTGAATGGATTAAGATATGCAAGCTCAGGGAAGCGCCTTGTGTAAATTACACCTTCCCAAACGCCAAAGTTGAACTTGTCCCAAAAATTAAAGTTTAATCTGTGAGTTGCAAGATATTTTGAATTTACAATTGTTATGTTTCCCGCAAGTGTATCTGGGATTGTGAACTTTGAACCAAGAAGCCAGGAATGGATAAAGTCGTAGGAGACATTTTTATATTTGAAGTGAATTTTTAAAAAATCAAAAAGAGGCGCTGTTTCTGAGATGAATAGTTTCCCAGAGAAACCATAACCCTGTGTTATCGCTTCTCTTCCGATTTGAAAGCTTATATGCTTCGTTTGATATTTTATGTATGCTTCTGTGAAGTCAAAATTTACTGAGCCGGGCTCGTTGAGTTTAAAATTTTGTTTTAATTTCAAATCCTCAAGCGCGAGTTTTTTATCGCCGAAAATTTGCCCATCCGTTGATTGTAAGTAAAATCCAATTTTGTTATCGTATGTGCCTCTTAACCTTCCACCAATTTCAGCAAGTAAAACTTTTGATGCGCGCGAAAACCTTAAATCAAAATTTGCAAGCGCATCAACAAAGAATGAAATGCTCGTATCTCTGTAAGAGTATAAGTATTTGGCTCTGTCGGAAAATAGAAATTCTCTTTTTAAAAAGTCGCTGAAGATTGTGGTTTCAAAAAAGTTTTCTTTTTTAAGTTCGTTCTCAAACTCAATCATCAAAAGTTTGAGCGTTCCTCTTTCGTTTTCGCTCAAACTCTCGTATTGTAAATTGATCTCGCTTAAAAATTTGGCAACCTCTTCCCTTGACAGTGGCAATGAGACATCGTCAAAATTTTTTATAAACCCTTTGACTTCCATTCTTTTTAAAAACATGTAAACTCTGTTCGTTATCGGTACATTCTCAACTTGAGAAAGTAAATTCGTTGAGGCAAAAATTATGAAGGCGTAGAGGATTTTTCTCATCTTACAGCGTCCCAATCTTTTGAAATTGACCTTCTCAAAAACATAATTGAAATTGAATTCAGAAACCACAGCGTTAGTGTTCTTATGTAACCGTACTTGCGGTATCTTCTCGGTGATTCGTAAATTTTCACCCCGTAAACATTTATTATTTTACCAAGCCGACGAAGTCGCATGTAAAGGTCAAAGTCCTCGCCAGCGGGTAGTTTTTCGTTGTAGCCGTTAACTTTGAAGAAGAACTCCCTTTTTATCGCATGGCATTCGCCTCTTCCCATACCGAGCCCAATTATATTAAGGGTTGCGAAAAATTTGTTCAAGAAAGCGTGAAAAATTTTATCTTTCAGATTTTCTTCTTCTGGATAAACATTTACTTCAAAAGCGAGAGCAACTATTGACGGCATTTTGAAGAGATTATCGCACAATTTAAAAAATGTCTCAACATCGCTTATCCTTGCGTCCGCATTTAAAAATATAAGTATTTCCCCGTCGGAGTGCAAAGCACCTATGTTTCTACCTCCAGCTATAGTTTGCCTTTCTTTTGTTTCGTTCAAAATTATCTTATCGGCAAATTTCTTCGCTATCTCAATTGTTGAGTCGGTGCTCCCCCCATCGCTTACGATCACCTCAATGTTGAATTTCTTTTTTAACTCTTCGTCAAATGTTTTTTCCGCCCATTGAATTGTTTTTTCTTCGTTAAGGGTTGGGATTATGACGGAAAATCTGTGCATGTGCGCTGGTGAAATTATTTTTAAAATAAAAACCCCGAGAACGAAACTCTCGGGGCTTCGCAAACGGGAAATTTTAAGCGCTTAATTTTCAACCCACGAGATTTTTTAACTCATCAACGAAGATATCCATCTCTTTCTTAGTCCTTTTCTCAGTTACTGCGATCAACAAATCATCACCGTAGCCGTCAAATTTTGAAAGGTCAATCCCGGGCAAAATTTTTTTCGCTTGTAATTTCTCTTTGATAACTGAAGCTGGAATTGGCGTTTCAACGACGAATTCCTTGAAAAATGGTTGGTTATACTTAAGTTTAAAACCTTTGATTTGTGAGATTTTCTCAGCAAGATAATGACTTTTTTGAAGGCAAAGCGTTGCGACTTCTTTCAATCCTTGTTTCCCCATTAATGCCATGTAGACGGTTGCAGCAAGCATCATCAAACCTTGATTCGTGCATATATTTGAAGTTGCTTTTTCTCTTCGTATATGTTGTTCCCTTGTTTGAAGCGTGAGCGTGAACCCCCTTTCGCCGTCTCTGTCAATTGTAATGCCGGATAGACGCCCTGGCATTTTTCTAATTAGAAATTCTTTAACGGCAAAAATCCCAAGATAGGGTCCGCCGAAACTTAACGGAATCCCAAGCGGTTGTCCCTCCCCGACGACTATATCGGCTCCGTATTCGCCAGGTGGAACGAGCAACCCGAGTGAAATGGGGTCAATCGCAACGATAAATAAAGCCCCATGTGCGTGAGCCACTTTTTCAATTTCAAATACATCTTCAATGTTTCCAAAGAAATTCGGTTGTTGAACTATTACGCAGGCGGTCTTGTCGGTGACTTTTTGTTTTAAATCTTCAATATCACATACGCCATCGTCAAATCTCGTCAGTTTTATCTCAGCTCTTCTTGGATGCGTATATGTCTTTACCACTTTTAGATAGTTTGGGTTTACAGGACCTGCAATCACAACCTCTGTCCTTTCGGTGTGCCCAATTGAAAGTAGAACGGCTTCTGCAAGTGCGCTCCCACCGTCATACATTGATGCATTTGCCACATCCATCCCCGTCAAACGGCAAATCATCGTTTGATATTCGTAAATTGATTGCAATGTCCCTTGGCTTACTTCCGCTTGGTAAGGTGTATACGCTGTGTAGAACTCCGACCTGCTTATTATCGCGAAAACAGCCGAAGGTATGAAATGGTCATATGCACCACCGCCAAGGAAACAGATCGCATGGTTTACATCAAGGTTTTTTTCGGATATGCTTTGCAATTCTTTTAAAACCTCGTATTCAGAAAGCGGTTCGGGGAGATTTAACTCCTCCTTTAACCTTATCTCGGGGGGTATGTCGGAAATTAGCTCCTCAAATGATGATACCCCGATTGCTTTTAGCATTTCTTTTTTGTCTTCTTCGGTATTTGGAACGAAGCCCATTTTTGATGTGCTCCTTAAATTTTACTTTCCAATTAACTTTTTGTAGTCCTCCGCTGAAAGCAAATTGTTAAGCTCACTTAAATCGCTTATTTTAATTTTAATTATCCAGCCCTCGCCATAGGGGTCTTTGTTGATTAAATCGGGAGAGTCCTTCAGCTTTTCATTAACTTCAATGACTTCGCCCGATAACGGAGAGAAAAGGTCTGACACTGCTTTGACAGCTTCAATTGTGCCGAAGGGCTCAAGTTGTTTTACTTGTTTTCCGATCTGTGGAAGTTCAACATAGACGATATCCCCTAATTCACTTTGAGCGTAATCTGTGATTCCAACGACCCCTATGGAGTCGTTTTCAACCCTGACCCATTCATGTTCTTTTGTGTACTTTAAATTTTCTGGGAATTGCATTTTTGACTCCGTATTATTTTTTAATCGTTCATGTTGAAACTTGTATCAATATATTTTGTGTCGTAATCAACACCGCTTCTAAATTGTGGCGAATTTAAAATTTTTATATGAAATGGAATTGTTGTGTGAACGCCTTCAATTACAAATTCATCAAGTGCCCTTAACATGCGAGCTATGGCTTCGTCTCTATTTTTTGCGTGAACTATAAGTTTTGCGATCATTGAGTCATAGTATGGTGGGACGACATATTCTTGATAAATGTGCGAGTCAACACGGACGCCAAATCCTCCGGGAAAATGAAGAGCTGTAATTTTACCAGGCGAGGGTCTAAAGCCATTGAACGGGTCTTCGGCGTTTATCCTGCATTCAATTGCGTGACCGTTTGGCTTTATTTGCTTCTGCTTTATCCCAAGTTTTTCACCGGATGCAATCCTTATTTGCTCCCTCACTATATCTATTCCGTAGACCATTTCAGTCACGGGGTGTTCAACTTGAATTCTTGTGTTCATCTCCATAAAGTAGAAATTACCGTCTTTGTCAACGAGGAATTCAATTGTCCCAGCGTTCCTATACTTTACACTTTTAGCACCTTTTACGGCAGCTTGTCCCATCGCTTCACGAAGTTCTGGGGTGACGATCGGGGAAGGTGATTCTTCTATTAGTTTTTGATGTCTTCTTTGTATTGAACAGTCCCTTTCTCCAAGATGAATGACATTGCCATGTTCGTCGGCAAGTATTTGAATCTCAATGTGTCTTGGTTTTTCAATGAATTTTTCAATGTAGACCGCTGGATTTCCAAACGCTGCTTCAGCTTCTGCTCTTGCGGTTTGCCAGGCGTTTTCGAGTTCTTCGTCGTTTCTAACCATTCTCATTCCCTTTCCGCCACCTCCAGCAGCTGCCTTAAGCATTATCGGGTAGCCGATTTCGTTTGCTATTTCTCGGGCTTGTTCAAGCGTTTCAACAACGCCATCGCTTCCGGGTATAACCGGGACACCAGCTTTTCTCATCGTCTCTTTTGCAAGGGCTTTGTCACCCATCGCTTCAATGGCGTCTGGCGTTGGACCTATAAATTTTATCCCGGAGGACTCACATATTTCCGCAAACATGGCATTTTCAGCAAGAAAACCGTATCCGGGGTGAATTGCTTCGGCGTTTGTTATCTCAGCAGCTGCTATTATCCTTGGTATGTTAAGATAACTTTCTTTGCTAGGTCCAGGACCTATGCAAACAGCTTCATCGGCAAATCTCACATGTAGGGAGTATCTATCTGCTTCGGAGTAGACGGCGACAGTTTTTATCCCCAGCTCTTTGCAGGTTCTAATGATTCGCAGAGCGATTTCTCCTCTATTGGCAATTAAAATTTTCTTGAACAATTTTGCATTATGTTTTTGGTTTTGCTTAGTCAAGAAGTTCAATCAAAAAGAGGGGTTGTCCGTATTCAACCGGTTGAGCGTTTTCAACGAGAATCTTTGCAACGATGCCGTGAACATCCGATTCAATTTCGTTCATAAGTTTCATCGCTTCAACTATACAGAGAACCGTTCCGGGAAAAACCTCATCCCCAACCTTGACATATGGTTCTGCATCTGGCGCCGGCGCCCGATAGAATGTCCCAACTATTGGTGATTTTATCTCGTGATATTTTTTCCCGGTCTCAACTACTGCTGTTTCTTTTTTCTCTTCTTTTGTCGTTGGGCTCTCTTGAATCGTCGTCTGAGGCGGTGAAATCTGCGGTTGAGTCGCCAAGGGTAAAGGTTGTTGAACGAAACCAGCCGATGGATAAATTGGGAAAGGAATCGGAATGAAATTTGGAGCTGAATTAGTCCCTGTAGCTATTGCCTCACCCTTCTTGTTCTTGCTTATCCTTACCCTTGAACCCTCAATTTCTATCTCAACCTCTTCAACACCGCTTTCGTCAACCGCTTTGATTAATTCTTTGATGTAATTTAAATCCATTTTCCTCCCTTGATTTTATTTTACTCTTTCAACATACTCACCAGTTCTCGTATCAACCTTGATCTTTTCACCTTGCTCAATGAAAAGCGGAACATTTATCACAGCTCCTGTTTCAAGTTTCGCTGGCTTCATAACATTTGTCACAGTGTCCCCTTTTATTCCGGGCTCTGTCTCAACAACCTCAAGCTCAACGAAAGTTGGAAGTTGGATTCCGAGGATTTTGTCTCCGTCAAAGAGTATGTCAACTGTTTCGTTTTCTTTCATGAAAAGTGCGTTTTCACCAACGAGTTCGCTTGGCACATGTATCTGGTCAAATGTTTCAAGGTCCATGAAGACAAATTCATCCCCATCTTTATATAGGAATTGGAACTTCCTGAAGTCAAGGCGGACGATTTCTATCTCTTCGCCAGAGTCAAATGTTTCTTCAAGTATTCTTCCCGTTTTAACTTCTTTTAATTTCACTCTGACGAAGGCGCCACCGCGACCTCTTTTTACATGTTGGAAATCAATTACAGTGTAAACCTTTCCGTTATATCTGATATTCAATCCATTTCTGATGTCAGCAGTTGTAGCCATAGGGAAATCGCCTTTGTTTCGGATTTGCTTTGAAAATATAAAGAAAAGCCGAGATAAAAGCAAGAAATGAGAGTTTTGTTTTTAAAAACCGCTTTTTTTATCTTTTTGGTAAAATTTTTGCAAAAAAGCAATCTGAGGAAAATGCAGAAAGTCGCAGAAAGAATTGAAGAAGCCATAAATTCCCTTTACGAGCTTGCTTACAACCTTTGGTGGACCTATAACCCTGAGGCGCAGGAGATATTTGAGACGCTATCGCCGATGATGTGGAAAATCTCAAATCAAAACGCCCTCCAGACATTAAAGTCAATCTCAAAATTGGAGCTTATGGCGCGCCTGTCAAATAAAGATTTTTTGGAGAAAATTGAGAAAGTTGTAGAGAAGTTTAAAAATTACATTGAAACGAGAAAAGAACTTTCAAAAAGGGACTTCCCTGATTTTGTGAATAATCCAGTTGCATACTTTACTGCCGAGTTCGGTCTACACGAATCTATTCCAATTTACTCCGGTGGGCTTGGGATTTTATCGGGTGACCATGCTAAGTCCGCAAGCGATATCGGTTTGCTATTCGTTGGAGTGAGTTTGTTTTACAGGTATGGATATTTTGATCAAAAGATCGGCGAAAGTGGTTGGCAGATTGAGGAATATAACCCAGTGCAACCAAATTTTCTCCCCATTAAACTTGTCATTGATGAAAGAGGTGAGCCGGTGAAAATTAAAATTAGAATAGCCCATGCCGATGTTTATGTTCAGGCGTGGGAGGTCAATGTTGGGATTTCAAAAATTTATCTTCTTGACACAAATCTTCCCGAAAACGACTTTCATTACCGGGATATAACAAGCAGAGTTTACGGTGGCGATGCCACAACTCGGAT
>JAPYWO010000047.1 GCA_028276305.1 Candidatus Thermokryptus sp. | reverse complement strand
GATTTTCAACCGCATGATAAACCTCCCCAACTGGAGGGGTCCCGCCGAAGTTCGTCAAAATAAAATCGTGAATCAATTCCTCCATCTTTGTATAAACAAGTTCCTTCCTGGGCAAAGTCGCCTTTGGCTCATCCGCCTTAATTGGACCAGATGGCAACTTTTCAATGCACTGCCTTACAATTTTGACACTTTCTTTCATCTCGCCAAGACGAACATAATAACGCGCAAGACAATCACCCTCTTCATAAACAGGTATATCAAAATCAAGCTCATTATAAACAAGATACGGCTCATCCTTCCTCAAATCCCTCGGAACACCACAAGCCCTGAGATTTGGTCCGCTTAAACCGATATCAATCGCCTGTTCCTTCGTTATAACCCCGATACCATCAGTTCGCTCAATGAAAATTCTATTTTTGTTCAAAAGTTTCTCGCATTGCTCAAGTTCCTTCGGGAAGTTGTCTATGAATTCCTTTATTGCGTGAATAGCTTCATCCGTTATATCTTGTGCAACTCCTCCGATACGAGCATAACTTGTTGTAAATCTCACGCCTGTGACAAGGTCAAAAATGCTTAAAATTTTCTCCCTTTCTCTGAAACACCACATAAAAACGGTTAAAGCCCCAACATCCATCGCAAAAGTCCCAAGCCAAACAAGATGAGATGAAATTCTTGAAAGTTCACTCAAAATAACACGGATATATTGCGCTCTTCTCGGCGCTTCAATTCCGAAAAGCTTTTCAACCGCAAGCATATATGCGATGTTATTCGCAGGTGGAGCAAGGTAATCCATCCTATCCGTATGTGGCAAAAATTCAAGAAAAGTCATATTTTCAGCGATTTTCTCCTTCCCACGATGTAAATAACCGAGTTCAGGAACAGCATCAACTATATATTCACCATCAAGCTTTAAAACAAGTCGTAAAACACCATGCGTAGCTGGATGCTGAGGACCGACATTTAAAATCATCTCCGTCCCCAACGGATCAAATTCCGCTTCTATATTTCTCTTACCGAGCGATTCAATTATTCTCTCCATTCTTTCCTCGCTCATTTTATATCTCGCTTTATTTTTTCCTGCCCCGGCAATGGAATTGAACCTGGTATTCCTTGCAGAGGGAAATCCTTACGCAGTGGGAAATACTCAAAATCCTCAGGCATGTAAATCCTCCTTAGGTCGGGATGCCCGGAAAATTTTATACCAAACATATCAAATGTCTCCCGCTCGTGCCAATTAGCAGCCGACCAAACACCTGTAACCGAAGGGACAATTAAATCCGACTCATCAACGAAAACCTTTAACCTCAATCTGAAATTGTTCTTAAGAGACCATAGGTTGTAAACCACCGCAAACCTATCTTTTTCCCTGTAATAATCAACCCCACATATATCAACAAGATAATCAAACGAAAGCTCTGGGTCATCTTTCAAAAACTTGCACACATCAACAATTTTTTCCTTTTTGACCACTATGGTTAATTCATTTCTGAATTCACTAACCTCAACGATGTCATCATTAAATGTGCTGTTAAGTTTTTCAATTATCTTTTCCTTCATCGCAGGTCGGGTTTTAATTTAAATGTAAATTGGATCTCTTTTCGGTGGAACGCCTTTCTTGATCAACTCTTGAATTTTAAGAAGACCGTTTATCAAGTTTTCAGGTCTTGGCGGGCAACCCGATACATAAACATCAACTGGGAGAAATTGATCTATACCTTGAACAACAGCGTATGACCTATACATTCCACCTGTTGAAGTACACACACCCATCGCTATCACCCATTTTGGGTCGGGCATCTGATCGTAAATTTTTCTTACAACGCGAGCCATTTTATAAGTCACAGTCCCTGCAACTATCAAAAGGTCTGATTGCCTTGGTGAAAATCTCAGGAATTCCGAGCCGAACCTGGCGACATCAAATTTCGGCGCAGCAAAAGCCATCATTTCAATCGCACAGCAGGAAATTCCAAGTGGCATTGGCCAGAGTGAATTCCTTTGAGCCCATCTTATGAATTCGCTCAACTTCGTCGTTAAAAATCCCTGCTCCTCTATGTTAAGCGTATTTATTCCCATCGCAACGCTCCTTTTTTTATTATGTAAATGTAGCCAACGAGAAGAACAACTATAAAAAGAAACATCTCTACATAACCTAACACACCAAGTTTATCAAAAGTTACAGCCCAGGGATACAAGAAGACAACCTCAATATCAAAAACAATGAAGAGCATCGCTATAAGATAAAACTTAACAGAAAACCTATCTCTTGCTGTTCTAATTGGTTCCATACCGCTTTCATAGGTGGAAAGCTTCTCAGGGGTGGGTTTTTTGGGTCCGAGAAATCTGTTTGACAGAACCATCAAGGTTGAAAACGCTAAAGCAAAAAACATCAAGATGAAAATCGGAAGATATTCACTTAACATTTTAAACCATGTGCTTTGTTTAAAAATGTTGTAGTAAATTTAAAAAAGCAACTCAAAAAAATCAAAAAGGCGCGTCGCAAGACGCGCCCCAAGGTAAAAAATTACTTCCTCACACGGGAAGCGTAACGGATGGGAGTGACGATCAAAATCAAAGCTATCAAAGCGATAACGACAAGGCTTACAAGATAAGACGGAGTTGGAGTTATAGGTGTTATCTTGACTTCATAAAAAGCCAACCCAGCAAAAATAAGCCCCATCAACGCCTCACCAGCTATCAAACCAGATGCAAGAAGTGTCCCGTTATTTTCAAGCTCAGACATTTGTTCCTGTGTGAAACCTCTTCTCTTCGCAATTAAATCCGCAATCCCTCTTATCAAACCTCCAACGAAAATAGCTGATGTTGTCTCAAACGGCAAATACATACCAACGCAAACGAGCATCGGGCTTCTGACTTGCAGAAGTATTAAACCAAAAGCCATAAGCATCCCGACAATGATAAGTGGCCAAGCCATCTCTCCACCGACGATTCCCTTTGAAAGCATTGCCATTAAACTCGCCTGTGGCGCCGGCAAAGCTTTCCCACCAAACCCCGTCCCACCAGCTTTTATATCACCCTGATGAAGTATCAAAAGCGGGAAATAAAGGACAAACGAAGCAACAAAAACACCAATTATATCACCAACCTGCATCTTCCAAGGCGTTCCTCCAAGTATATGACCAACTTTCAAATCCTGAAACATCTCACCAGCAACAGCTGCAGCAACACATATCACGGCTGCTACACCAAGAACAGCAGCAACCCCTGGCATCCCTTTTACCCCAAGAACAACCATTAAAAGAGCAGCAACTATCAATGTTGAAAGCGTAAGCCCACTTACTGGGTTATTGCTTGAACCGATAATTCCAACAAGATAGCCCGAAACAGCCGCAAAGAAAAACCCAGCAATCAACATAACGATTGTAGCAGTAATTGAAGCACTGAACATACCGCTGAAATAATAATACAATGCGAAAGTAAACACAGCAAAAATTAACAACAACGGAAGAACCCACTTCAAACTCAAATCTTGATCAATTCTACTTACAGCGCTTGACTCACCTGCGGTTGCTTTTTTCAAATCGGTAATTGAACGCTTTAACCCAACCGCTAAGCTATTTCTCATTCTGTAAAGTGTATAAATTGCGCTTAAAAGCATCCCACCAATTGCGATCGGACGAACGATAAACTTCCAGATAGCATAAGCAAGCTCAATCCACGATGCTTTTTGAGCCCCTTCTTGAACGACGAGCGGTTCAAGTTGAGGACCCAAAAAATACATCAACAACGGAACAAAAAGTCCCCAAGCGAGAAGCCCACCGCTAAAGTTAAGCGCAGCAAGTCGCGGTCCAATTATAAACCCAACGCCTATATAAGCGGGGCTTACTGCTGGTGCAGTTAAAACCGTGCCACCTCCAACCGAAACACTCGTCATTTCCTGTCCCCTACCGCTTAACAGCTTAACACCCGTTTTCGCAAAACTTGTAAACTTCTCCCAACTTGTAGCAAAAAAGTTAAACTTACCCAATGTCTGAATCAATGCCCCGATGCCCATAGCACCAAATAAATACTTCGCTCCACTTCCACCAGCTTGACCCGCCTTGTGTATCTCTGAGGCAGCCACCGATTCTGGAAATGGTAACTCGGGGTCTTCAACGAGAACCCTCCTCAACAATGTGACGAAAAGAATCCCAATAACCCCACCGATCACCATAATAAAAGACGATTCCCAATATCTTTGGGGCGAATCAAAATCACTCCAAACACCAGCGATTAAAAAAGCAGGTATAGTGAAAATTGCCCCAGCTGCGACCGACTCGCCGATTGATCCAACAGTTCTTGCGAAATTCTCCTCAAGTATCGTTCCCCTAAACAATCTCAAAAACGCCATACTTATAACAGCTGCTGGATAAGTCGCCGCTATCGTCATCCCAGCTTTTAAACCAAGGTACGCATTCGCTGCACCCAAAACAACCGACATTATAAGCCCAAGGACAAGAGCCCGAACTGTAAATTCCTTCATCGTTTGTTCAGGCGGAACAAGAGGTTTGTACTTTAACCCAGGACCACTTTTAATTTCAGCCATTTTTACCTCACTTTTGTTTGAGATTTAAAAAGATTTTCACTTTCATTCAAGACCAACAACTTTTAAATCCTTCGGAAACTCAACATAGAACTTAACACTCAAAATTTTCTTACCACCCACCGGCAAATTAAAACGCCACCTTATTATCCCATCATCCCCGATCTGCGCCTCTTCACCCTTTGGCGATTCAAGGACAACCTTTATTTTCTCATTCCTTGATATCGGAAAATTATCCCTTACCTCAATTGAAATTTCTCTCCCCTTCCCGTTTTGCACCTCAATCTCATACTCATACGAGATTTTGACATTTTTACCAACGAGTCCTGTGTATTCGGTAAATTTTCTTTTTAACCTCCTTTCAACCCTCACAGCTTCATCAACCCCAAACGAAACATCAAAACTATCCCCGGGCAAAATCTTATTAAACGAAGAACTTGAAACATACTTCCCATCAATAAAAACATTAACCTTCCCGGGCAAAATCGGAAAAGCGAATTCATTTTTCAACTTCGTTTGCAAATACGCATATCTTGAAATTTTGGGAACAGCGTAATAAACAAAGGGCACCGACTCCGAAAAGGAAGAAATGAAAACCCTGTGCTGTTGATCGTCGGAAGGAATTTCCAACTTTTGTCTGAGTTTAAAGCTAAAAGAAGTGGGTTCAATTTCAACTTCTGGGGCAAGAAACTCAATCTCGGACGTTTCCGCTTTTTCAACGGCGGGTTCTTCCCGCTTCAAAAACGGCTTGATTGGACGCGGTTGATATACATCAACTATCCATTGCGATATCTCAGGCGGTGTCCCCGAAACCGAAACACGAGCCGTTGAAATCTCAATATCAACATCCGAACCCCAATCCTCCCCCGTCAATTGCCTCACAAATGCAAAGAAACTCAAATCAACCTTGCCACCTGAGCTCACCCTAACCTCATACCCCGGAACCCAATTAGCTCCATAAACAACATAAGAAACCCTCAAACCCACCTCCTCATCGCGTTCGGACATCAAATAAATCTCAATGCTTTTACTTTTTTCCTTAACCGAAGTTAAAGACCTTAACTCATCCTCAATCTTTTTCTTCTCCTCGTTTAACTTTTCAATCTCACCTTGAAGTTTTATCCTTTCGTTGACATTTTCAGCGAGCATTCTCTCATAAAATTTAAAATATGACTCAACTTCCTGAATCGTGAATCTCTGCCCCGGTGGCGATAACTTCTTCAACTGTTCAATCTTTCCTGCGATAACTTCAACTTTACCCGCTTTTTCAGATAACAACTTATTTAAACTATCCAACTTCGCTCTCAATCTTTTCGCCTTTTCCACCTCCGCCCCTTCAAGAAATGTCTCAACTACCTTAACATCAAGTATTTTCACCCCCGAACCCTTCGTAATTTCAACTTGAACCGACCCATCAACAAGCATCGGTGTTAACTTGGAAACTTTTACAACGTTTTCCCCCTGTTTCACCTTGAACACCGCAACCTTGTTGATTAAAGCTTGATCAGTGTACACGACCACAGAGTTTATCTTAAATCTCGGTGCGATTTCATCCGCGCGAGCAGGTATAAGCGATAAAAGGAGAAACAAAAAAGAGATGTTAAACATCATTTGCTTGATTTGATTTTCAAACTACCTCAAATATAAAAATAGCCCGTTAAATTTTCAAGCACCTCAAACGAGGGGGAAAAGGTTAAAATCTTTTAAGGTTCGTTTTTGTTATTGATTTTTAAACACTTTTTAGTTATTTTTGAAAAAAATAAAAACGGCGGTTTCAAGCGAAACTTCGCTCTTGAGAAAACATAAAAATTCTGAAAATGAAAAAACTCATACTACTGAACCTTTTAATCCTAAATTTTTCATTAGCGGAGTTTATAACATTTTCAAAATTCGGTTACGACGACATCACCCTATATGGTCCAACCCCCTCTGCAACCTACTTCCTAAAAATCGGGACCAACATTGATTCCTCAAGAAGTTACATTGTCTTGAAATTTGAACCATCCCCGGTTTTGAATCTAAATGAATCGTTCATCACAATTTACATTTGGGATAAGCCCGCAACGAGTTTTAGAATTTCAAGAACACCAAATGAGATAGTGATACCGCTTAAAAAATTTGAGCTTGGATTTTCAGAATATCTCAAAATTGATATAAGGGCATCGCTTTACATAACTGATGACAGATGCAAGGACATCCAAACGGGCGGGCTATGGTTTAAAATTTTAAAAAGCTCATTCATCAACATTGAGCATTTACCCATCAAGAAAACCGAATTTAAAATCCAATCCTTTTTATCCGATGTAAAAGATGGACTATATCTTGTTTTTCCATCGTCACTGTCAAAAACCGAGCTTGAAGGGCTTGTTTGGGTTTATTCATTCGTCAGAAAAGTTACCGGGATAAAAACCATCAACTACGCCACATTTGAAACATTGCCAACGAAAGCGCAATTCATAGCCATCTCAATCTTTGAAAAACTTCCTAACGAATACAAAATTCTTCAAGGAAAATTTCTAAAAACGGACGGGCTAATTTACATCTACTCGGATAGAGCTTTATTTATAACCGGTTTTAGCGAGGAAGGGCTCAAAAAAGCACTTCAAACCTTCTTAAACCTTGATATATTGAAGACATCGTTCAATTCATTCCTACTTGTAAGGGAAGCAAAACCACCGGAACAACCGTTCACTAACACGCCACCATTTAAAGTGCCCTTCAAGGAATTTGGATTTTCAACAAGCAAAGTTGAAGGCATCGGCTCTTTAAGGAGTAGTTTCACATTCACACTTTCAAAACTTGGCTTTTCACCAGATAAAATTAACATCAACATCTCCGCTGTGTATTCACCTGTCACAGAGAAAGCCGGAAGGGCGTATATGAATGTGTATTTCAATGGTCTTTTAATTGAAAGCAAAAAACTCGGTGAAGAAGGGAAAATCATTTACTCATTTTCACTAAATAGATTCTCACTTTTAAAATTGAACACGAT
>JAPYWO010000046.1 GCA_028276305.1 Candidatus Thermokryptus sp. | reverse complement strand
TTATTCAAAGCGAATGCCTTAGCAACCTCAATCATTCCAACTGTTCCAGAAGCGTTGTCATCAGCGCCGTTGTAAATGCTGTCTTTTCCCATTGTCCCCGTAATATAACCGACATGGTCATAGTGTGCCCCTACGATGATGACCTCATCTTTTAACTTCTCATCTTCGCCTTCAATCAAGCCAACGACATTATTTGCATAGACCTTCTCCTTTGCGAAACTTATCTTCATTTTAATTTTTACATTTTCAAATTTAAACGATTTTGGTTTCAGCGTTTCATCAATTGATCTCTGTATATCTTTCAAGACCTGTGTATCACCGAAAAGTGATTTTATAAAGTTTTCCCCAGCTTCAATTGAAGGTGGCATTTTGCTGAGTTGATATGACAGTTGAATTGGTAAGGAAGCGCGGGGCAAATTTTTGTAAAGTTTGGGCCAAACATAACCCCTCGGCTTTAAAATTGAATGATTAAGCGGATCCGGGAGGATTATAACTCCAACCGCACCGTGTTCAAAAGCGTTTTGAGCTTTGTATCTTGGGAAGGAATACCTTGTGGGATTTTTCCCATTAAATACACTTGTTGTGTCATTTTCCTGTGGTTCATCCCTTAACACAACAACTATTTTACCTTTTGCATCTATTCCCTCGTAATCGTCATAGCCGTATTCCTTCGCTGTAATTCCGTAACCTGCGAAGATGACTTCTGCCTCAATTTCACCATCTGCAAAATTAAACGGGATGAAATCCTCACCAAGCTTGAAAACTATCTGTTCCCCATTTTTTGACAAGATTAAAGCGTTATCCTCGGCGAGGTCAATTCTTACGAACTCAACCCTTTGGAAATAACTTCCGTTTACCGGTTTTAATCCATATTGCATAAACCTCTCGGCTATAAAATTTCCAGCGATATCAAGTTCGGGGCTTGGGGTATTTCTCCCTTTTAAAGAGTCGGATGCAAGAAAAGATATATTTTGTGCGATGTTTTCGGCAGTGATTAATTCAAGCCCGCTTTTGACCCCATCTTTTGTGACTGCACAGGATAAAAACAGGACAGGAAGAATTAAAATTAAAAACCTTCTCATATCACTTGGCTTTTTGTTGTAAAGTAAAAAAATTGATGTTGCGAAGCAAGTCCCTTTGTCCGAAACTTTGAATTTTTTTGAGGTTTTGATTAACTTATCAACGGAAACAAAAACAAACACAAACCTATACCGTTATGACACACCCATTTAAAGAATCAATAAGCACGATAAACATCGGTAGAAGGAAGTTGAAAATTTTCAATCTTACCTGGCTTGAACAGCAAGGGCTTGTCAATCTTTCAAAGCTCCCTTATACGATAAGAATACTGCTTGAAAACATGCTAAGAAACTGCGATAATTATCTCGTCACAGAAGAAGATGTTAAAACTGTAGCTGGGTGGAAGCCGAAACCGGAGTTAAAAGAAATTCCTTATATGCCTGCAAGAGTTTTGCTTCAGGATTTTACAGGTGTTCCTTGTGTCGTTGACCTTGCTTCAATGAGAGATGCCGTCAAGAAACTCGGGAAAGACCCTAAAATTATAAACCCACTTAAACCAGTTGACCTTGTAATTGATCACTCAGTTCAAGTTGAATACTTTGGGACATCTTATGCTTTTGACTGGAATGTAAAGAGGGAGTTTGAACTTAACAGAGAAAGGTATGTGCTTTTGAAGTGGGCTCAGAAATCGTTCAAGAATTTCAGAGTTGTTCCTCCTGGTACAGGGATAATCCATCAAGTAAATCTTGAATATCTTTCAAGTGTTGTAAGGGTTGAAGATGGTTTTGCTTTTCCAGATACGCTCGTTGGCACCGATTCCCATACGACCATGATAAACGGCATCGGCGTTCTCGGATGGGGTGTTGGTGGAATTGAAGCTGAGGCAGTAATGCTCGGGCAACCATATTATATCACAATCCCTGAAGTCATAGGTGTGAAGTTAACTGGAGAATTGCCCGAAGGAGCAACCGCAACTGATCTTGTTTTGACAGTTACGAATGTTTTGCGAAAGAAGGGCGTGGTTGAAAAATTCGTTGAGTTCTTTGGACCTGGTGTGTCAAAATTATCAGCTGCCGATAGAGCAACGATTGCGAATATGGCTCCTGAATATGGAGCAACTTGTGGGTTTTTCCCAATTGATGATGAAACACTGAAATATCTTAAACTAACTGGCAGGGAAAATTTAGCAAAAATTGTTGAGGTCTATGCCAAGGAACAATTCCTCTTCAGGTATGAGGATTCACCAATACCTGAATATACCGATGTAGTTGAAATTGACATGAGCCAGATAGAGCCGACGCTTGCAGGACCAAGCCGTCCGCAGGATAAAGTTTTGCTGAAGGATATAAAAGTTCATTTTGAAAAGGTATTGAAGGAAAATTACAAGATTGATGGTGAGCCGAGAAAATCTGTTGAGATTTTTTATCGTGGTAATAAGGTTGAACTTACCCATGGGTCAATTGCTATAGCAGCTATAACTTCCTGCACAAACACTTCAAATCCGACTGTTTTGATAGGTGCCGGTTTACTTGCGAAAAAAGCGGTTGAAAAGGGATTAACAGTTAAGCCCTATGTTAAAACAAGCTTAGCCCCCGGGTCGCGTGTCGTTACTGAATACTTGCAAAAAGCCGGTCTTATGCCATATCTTGAATCGCTTGGTTTTCATCTTGTCGGTTATGGTTGCACAACTTGCATTGGCAACAGCGGACCACTACCAGAGCCAATTTCAAAGGCGATCTCTGAAAATAATCTTATCGTCTGTGCTGTTTTAAGTGGCAACAGAAATTTTGAAGCCAGAATCCATCCACTTGTTAAGGCGAATTACCTTGCATCTCCAATCCTTGTGGTTGCTTACGCTTTAGCTGGTAGAATTGACATTGACTTTAACACCGAACCAATTGGTTATGACCCGAATGGAAATCCCGTTTATTTGAAGGATATCTGGCCAAGTCAAAAGGAGATAAAGGAAACAATTGAAAAGGTTCTTGAGCCGAAATTATTCAAGAAGAAATATGCCGATATTTTTGATGGAACAGAATATTGGAAGGAGATAAATGTAAAAGATAGCGAACTTTTTGAATGGGACATAAATTCAACTTATATACAAAACCCACCATTTTTTGAGAACTTAACACTTGAACCTCAACCCCCAAGCGATATAGTCAACGCTTACTGCCTCGCTGTATTTGGGGATTCAATCACGACCGACCACATTTCGCCCGCTGGTTCAATTTCAGAGAATAGCCCCGCTGGCAAGTATCTGATTGAGCGTGGTGTCCCGAAATCTGAGTTTAACACATTCGGTGCAAGAAGGGGAGCCCACGAAGTTATGATGCGCGGTACATTTGGAAATGTAAGAATTAAAAACCTTATGCTCCCCGGAGTTGAAGGCGGATGGACTATATATATCCCAACCGGCGAGAAAATGTTTATCTATGATGCAGCAATGAAATATAAGCAAGAAAACCGTCCTCTCATTGTGATTGCTGGGAAAGAATATGGAACAGGTAGCTCACGCGATTGGGCAGCTAAAGGGACATACTTGCTTGGCGTTAAAGCTGTCCTTGCTGAAAGTTTTGAAAGAATACACCGAAGCAATCTCGTTGGAATGGGTGTCTTACCGCTTCAATTTAAAGAAGGAGAAAATAGGGAAACTCTCGGATTAACTGGTTTTGAAGAGTATACGATAGAGGGCATAGCCGAAGGTTTATACCCACGTAAAATTTTGAAGGTTACAGCTAAATCCAAAGATGGACAATCAAAAACCTTTGAAGTCATTGCTCGTCTTGATACGCCGGTTGAGGTTGAGTACTATATTAACGGTGGGATAATGCAAACCGTCTTGAGGAAGTTGATCAAAGATTAGAAAATTCTAATTTTCGTAAGCTTGACAATTTGATTTTAAAGGTGTATATTATAATTGCAAATAGTAATAATTATCATTTTAAAAACAAAAGTTGGAGTAAAGCCATGGCAAAATCACTTGCAGGAACAAAGACGCTTGAGAATTTGAAGGCTGGATTTGCCGGGGAATCCCAGGCGAACAGGCGTTATCTTTATTTTGCGAGGCAAGCAGATATTGAAGGGTATCCCGACATTGCGGGTGTCTTTAGGGACACGGCAGAGGGTGAAACTGGACACGCTTTTGGGCATTTTGACTTTTTAAGGCAATATGGCGCTGGTGATCCTGTGACAGACGAGCCAGTTGGGGACACGATTTCAAATCTTAAATCTGCCATAGCAGGCGAGACATATGAATATACGGAGATGTATCCTGGGTTTGCGAGGACAGCACGGGAGGAAGGATTTGATGATATCGCTGAATGGTTTGAAACGCTTGCCAGAGCTGAAAAGTCGCATGCAGGTAGATTCCAAAAGGCGCTTGAAAGCTTAACTGGCGGTAGCAAGTAATTTTTAAAAGTGCGGGGCATTGCCTCGCCCCGCTTTTTTATTTTTAAAAATTAAATCTGGGAAAGCACATGGTCTTTGATTTAAAAGACCCCAAGTTTTGGGATGAAGGGGCACTTTTAAAGGAGATGTATAGAATTTTTGATATCTGTAATGGTTGTCGTCTTTGTTACAATCTTTGCCCGTCGTTTGAGTTTTTGTTTAAAAAGATTGATGAAACCGATAACCTTGATGACTTGACGAAGGAGGATTATTTCAAAGTTGTTGAACTTTGTTATGATTGTAAACTTTGTTTCCCCAAGTGCCCGTATACTCCACCGCATCACTACGAGCTTGATTTCCCGAGGTTGATGTTAAGGGCAAAAGCTGTGAAAGCGAAGAAAGAAGGAGTCCCATTGCGTGATAAAATTCTTGGGCAAGCAGATTTGATAGGGAAACTCGGGAGTAAATTTGCGGGTTTGATCAATCTTGCGAACAGATTAAAAGTTAGCAGAGTTTTAATGGAAAAAATACTTGGTATCCACAGAGAAAGGAATTTACCTGAATATCATAGCGAAACATTTGAAAAGTGGTTTAAGGGATATTCAAAGCAAAATGGAAAGGAAGAGAAAGGAACAAAAAAAGTTGTTCTTTTTTACACTTGCACCGTGAATTACAATGAACCCGAACTTGGAAAGGCAATTGTTAAAGTTTTAGAACACAATGATATTGATGTTGTAGTTCCAGAGCAAAAGTGTTGCGGTATGCCTTTTCTTGATGGCGGTGATATTAATTCAGCGATAAAGAGCGCAACTTTTAATGTTAAGTCGCTTGTTAATTTCGTAAAACAAGGTTTTGATGTCGTTGTTCCAGCACCAACCTGCAGTTATATGTTAAAGCAGGAATATCCAGTGTTGCTTCCGGATGATGAAGATGCAAAATTGGTTTCTCAGCATACCTATGATATTTCTGAGTATTTGATGAAAATTCACCGAGAAGGAAAGTTGAAGACCGACTTTAAGAATCCGCAAGGAAAAATTATTTATCATTTACCCTGTCATCTGAAAGCGCAAAATATAGGTTACAAGTCAAGGGATTTGCTTGAGTTGATACCGGGGACAGAAGTTGAGATGATTCAAAGGTGTTCCGGTCATGATGGGACTTGGAGTATGAAGAAGGAGTTTTTTGAGATGTCAATGCGTGTTGGGAAGCCAATTTTTGATAAGGTTAATCAATCTAATTCCAATTCATCTATTTGTTCTGATTGCTTGTTAGCGCAATTGCAAATTGAAAAAGGAACTGGAAAAAAGGGTTTACATCCAATTCAAATTCTTTACAATGCATATGGTTTAAATGAGGAAAAATAACAAACAAAATCTATGGAGGTAGTTATGAAGCCAAATATCGGAATAAGCGAAAAAAATCTTGAAGGAGTTATTAAAATTTTAAGCACCTTGCTCGCTGATGAATATGTCCTCTATACAAAAGCGAAGAACTATCACTGGAATGTCGTGGGTCCACAATTTAATGAACTTCACAAATTCTTTCAGTTAATTTATGAAGAACTGAATGATTACATTGATGACATAGCTGAGAGGATACGCTCTCTCGGTGGATGGTCAGTTGCGACTTTGAGTGAATTTTTGCAATTGACGAGATTGAAAGAGCACCCTGGGGAATATCCTGAAGCGAGGAAGATGATTGAAAACCTTTTGAATGATTATGAGGCAGTGATAAGAACTTTGAGAGAGGATATCGTTAAGGTGGGTGAAGAATACAAAGACCTCGGTACAGCTGATTTTCTTACTGAGCTTATGGAAAAGCATGAGAAAACGGCTTGGATGTTGAGGTCTTTTCTTTCGTGATATTTTAGGGGAGGGAATTAAATCCCTTCCCTCCTTTTGATAAATTTTAAAATTAAATTTCGGAGTTAAGATGAGGAAAGTTGAACTTGCAGAAGTGAAAAACATATATGAGTATGAAAAGATCAGAGATGATTTCAGGAAGTATATAATTGAGTTGAAAAAAAGACGCAGAATCTCAGTCGGTGATAGAGTGACGCTTGTGTTTGAAAATCACGACACGGTTCTTTTTCAGATCCAAGAGATGATGAGAGCGGAGAGAATGGTGGATGACGACGAGATAAAATTTGAAGTTGAGACATATAATCAGCTTATACCTGAAAAAGACGAGTTAAGCGCTACATTGTTTATAGAGGTTGACGATCCGAAGCTACTTCGTCCAGTCCTTGATAGTTTTATAGGGCTTGACCGAGGTAATCATGTGTATTTACAGATTGGGGATAAGCATAAAATTTATGCTCAGTTTGAGGAGGGGCATAGCAAAGAAGATAGGATAAGCGCTGTTCATTTTATTAAGTTCAAATTTACGCCCGAACAGATAAATGACTTTAAGGACTTTAGAAACGAGGTCAAGGTGGTCATAGATCATCAAAATTATAAGGCGGAAGCAGTTGTGAGTGATGAAATGAGGCAGGAGTTGATAAAGGATTTTGACTCAGATTAAAATTTATGGAGTAATAAAATGGCTAATCGTAGAGGGAGCAAACAAAGAGAGGCGATCCTTCGCATCCTTCAATCAACAGATATTCATCCAACCGCTGATTGGATATACATGGAGGTGAAAAAGGTGATTCCGAATATAAGTCTTGGGACTGTGTATAGAAATTTGAATTTGTTAAGGGATGAGGGATTAATTCGTGAGGTTATTATTCAGGGTTCTGCAAGCGCCAGATACGATGCTAATCTTGAACCGCATCATCACTTTGTTTGCGTTGGTTGTAATTCTGTTTATGATTTACCTTCACGAGGTGGGAATTTTAACATTGATGAGCTTTTGGCTGGGCGAAACTTTAAAGTGAAATTTGTCAAGGTTGACATCTTCGGTCTTTGCGATAAATGTCGGGCTAAGGACCTGTAAAAGTTAAGCGACCCGATTTTGGGTCGCTTTTTTATTTTGATTTAAAGCACAATTTTTGATTTTGGGGTTGATATTTTTGGGGAAAATTTTTAAAATTTCCTTGGATTTCAAATTAAAAATTTCGGAGGTACGCCATGAAGAGATTTTTGAGTTTCATTTTAAGCGTTATTCTTTCAGCATCTGTTTTTTCCCAAGATGTTGAGAAGGCGATCAAAAGGATGACACAACCAGATGTCATGGT
>JAPYWO010000045.1 GCA_028276305.1 Candidatus Thermokryptus sp. | reverse complement strand
TGGATTCCTCAAGTTCAGCGATCAGGTATGGTAGCTGGTAGATACGGTTGAATTTCCAGACATAGCCGAGGGCACCTTCTTCAAAAGAGCGTGATATATCGTCAACATCTTCGCTAAGGGAAAGGGCAAGGATGAAAAAACTTGCTTTTTCATAGCCGAGGTAGTCCCGCAGTTTTACGAGTTGTCGTATGATTTTATTCCCCTCGTTGTAGTTGCCGAGGAGGAGGTCAACGATGATGTAGTGAAATATAAACTTCCCTTTCTCAGAAATAGGTTTTCCTGTGAAATTTGAATTTTCTTTGATTTTGTCAACTTCTTCCATCTTAAGAGTAGTTTTCTCGTTATTACCACCATTTTCTAAACTTTTATAAAGTCGTTTTATGAAGTTAGGATCGTTGATAAACTTTTTATATTCTTTTTCATCGGTCAAAAATATTTCAGTATCTTTAGGGAGGAATTTTTTTACTTTTCTAAGGTCATCAGCGATATATTTATTGTCGTCAATGACAAGTATTTTAAGGGAGGTAAATCTCAGTGGGTTTACAGAGATAATTGAGGCGATGTCGTGTTTTTGGCGCGCGAGGTAATAATTGGTTTTGAAATCTTCTATGACTTTTGGATCATTTCTTTTACCCTCTAAAAATTCTTTAAACCTTCTTAAATCTCCATGAGCTTCCTTAGTATGAAAACTTCGGTAAGTGTAAATCTCAGATAGATCTTCTAACAATGGTTTAGATGGAGCTGAATTAGCTATATTATTTTCAAGGGTATTAAGCTGAGTTTTAAGGTCTTTATTAATTGCATCTGTTAAATCTTCCTTTTTTCCTTCGGATTTATCTTTATTTTCAATTTCAATAATAAGTTCTTTTAATTTCTCTACGATATTTCTGTAGTTAGCGGTTTTTGCGAAAGAAGTGTTTTCAAAGAAATTTCTTAGCATTCTTGACTTGTTATAGACGGACTCGGGGAAATCGCCACGGGGGATTTCTTCGGGGGTGTAGAAGAGGATGGCGTTGATACTATTAAATAATTCACCGCCATTGTTATTAATGTTATTTTGTAATTTATTTAAAAAACTGTTCCAGATACTTTCTTGATGATTATATAATTCTTGCTCAAACAGAGGGATAAAATCTATTTTTTTGTCTTTTAGTGAGGCGAGATTTTCTTCTCTGTTTGTCTTTTTAATAAATGAAATAAAGCGGTTTAAACTTTCAACGATTGATTTTACATCATCGGGAATTTCTTCTGATGTCCCCCATGCTTCTATCACTTTTAAAACCTCCATGATGACTATTCTAAAAAACTTTTTAATTCTTCCAGTAAATCACCTAATTTGAGGTACCATTCATGAAAGTTGAAATATATTATTTCTTTTTCTTTTTTACTATCTTCCTTTTTTTCAAATTTCCCGAGAAAGATATTTACATTCTTATCTTCTTTATTTTGTTGAGACATAAGATCAAGATTTTGTAAGTAAAAAATTATAAGGGATTCTTTACCTTTTTCAATTTTTTCAATATTATAAGGGTCATTTAAGTTAACATTTAATCCTACATGGCTTAATAAATTCGTCCATTTTTCTTTAAGATTATTTTTTCTATCATTGTCTAATTCATTAATTAAATCAAGAACTGACTTTTTATAAGGGAGTTTATCTTTTTCCAAAGAACTATGGATACTTTCAATTTTTAAATCTTTATTCCCGGTTAAATAAAACCAAAGATTTACGAGTTTTTGACAATAATAATTTTTAGATTTTTTTTCTAATTTTTTTTCTAAAATAGCATTAAGGTATTTTTTAGCACTTTCTTTATCTTTTTCATTTACTTCTTTTATCCCCTGCCAGTCAATATCTAAATCAAGGAAAGAGGTCATAATGTGGTGTTTGATATTTGAAAATTTTGTAGTTAAAGGAATATCCCTCGTTTTTAAGGTATCAAACCACAATTCAAAAGTTTCATCACTAATATCTGGTGTCGCTTCCCTTAGTTTTTCATCTATCTTACTGTCAGGTTCGGGAGTTGCTGCAGCGGTAGTCCAGAAAGTTATAATAAAATTAACTTTCTCATCATATTTTTTTACCCATTTTTTAAAATTCTCAGTATATTCTCTGCTTTGGTCAACAGTTGCTCTACCCCAATGAATGGCAAAAATTAGGTTTTCATCTACATAAAAATTTTCTTTATTTGCTAATTCATTAATCAACTGCAAAAATGTTGAAATTTCTTGACGGCGAACTTGTTGTGCATCAAATTGTATTAAATTACCAATGCTTATCGGTGATGTTCCTAATCGCAAACCGTCAAGCAAAATTATAATATTTGGTTCAGTTTCAATATTTATCTTTCTGTAGTAATAAGTATAATTATTGATTGTAATATTATTCTGAGCAATGTCTCTAGCATAATTGTTAAATTCATTTTCTGTAATTCTTGTCGTTAAAATAATTGTTTTCATTTTTTACTCACCTATTCTTTAAATTCATTAAAATCTGTGTCAATATAAATTTTTCGTGATAATCTTTTAACAATGTCGATTCAATTACAGAAAAAGGAACGAACTTTGCATTTTTAGGGACATTTTCGGGTTCTCCTCTACCAGATGTGATTATTACAAATGGTATTTTTTCTTTTACTTTCCTAACAAACTCTTCCGGATTAATTTTTTCCTCACCATATTTCATTTTATCAATTATTCCTTGGTGGATAACCAATAAATTTATATCATTCATATTATTGCCTAAATCCAAAAGATTTTCTGTCGCATTTTCCTTCCAATTAAACTTATAAGTTTTTCCATTTATCGTTATTTTGACTCCAGTATAGTTAGAATTAGGAATAATAATTCTACTATTACTAAATCTTTGTTTAACTCTAGCAGTTTTTTTACCTATAAAGTCGATTACCCTTTCATCAATTATTAACATTTTAAATACCGCATTTTCTAATATCTGATAATGTAATTGAGAATTTGGCTGATATCTGGACAAAATTAAATAATGCGTACAAGAGCCGCTTATTTCCTCACCATAGAAACAATTAGCTGGCAAATTATGCCTTTTAATTTTTATTTGAGCATCGGTTTCTGTTCCAAATTTGAAGTTTTGAATGTTACCATTTTCATATATAGGGGGAAGGTTTTGAGTGATGGAAAAGAAAGGTAAAGAATTTTTAAATTCTTTTTCTAATTTATTTACATTAGAAGCATCAAAATTCAAGGCACTGAAGAAAAATGCAACAGGATCTGTATTTCCTTCTTTTACTTCTGTGTCGGTACGAGTTTTCTCCAATGCATAATTTATTTCGTCATTATTCTTCTCATTCACTTTTGCAAAAGTTTTTATGAGATTTTCACACTTTTGAAATAATTCTAAATCCCATTTATCTGATTGTGGAGCTTTGAAATCTATATACACTGGGTAGTTAGAAGCTCCATTTTTAAGTTTTTCAACCCATTTCTTATAAAGTTCTATTTTGAATTTTTCATAATCGTTGTTAAATAGATTAATGCCTTCTTGATTATTAATTTTGACAACCCTTTTTTCAATTAGAGGTGGAATTTCCTTATCTGTAAGGACAAACAATCTATAAGGTAATTTTTCTATTTCGTATTCTGGATTATTTCTAAGATTTTTCAAAGCTTCATTTTTATCGTCATCAATTAATATCATAAATTCATAATCAAAATCTGGAGGGGTATTTTCAAAATAATATATCCCATGTTTTTTAGACTCTTGTTTATCAAATTTATCTTTTATCTCTTGGTTGTTTCCAATTATCACAACATTTTTAGGTTTTGGTATATTAAATTCATATCCTAATCTATACTTTTCATCTTTTTCCTCAGAATCTTTAACTGCAACTGCTTTAAGTATCTTTAAAACTTTCTCACCATTTTCACCAATCTCATTAATACTTGATTTTTTTAAATATCCAGCAGAGATTTTCATTTCTTGAAGTCCCCAGTGTTCTTTTTTCAACCGACCAGTTTCATCAATAAAAGACCTGGTAAGGTAAACATTCATTTTTTGATGAAGAGGAAGTTTTTCAATTTCTTCAGGAGTTAATTCTTCATAATTTTTTTTTAGAATATTCTCGGTCTCTGATACATTATCGTAAATTCTAAAAGTTACAAAATCATTTTCTTCTTTATTCTCTATATCTATTGTAATTTTTAATTGTTTCTTTTCTTCTTTTTGTTGATGTGATAAACTTGCCCAATTATGTTTTGCTGAATTTCTTATAATGTCTTCCAAAATAACATAAAAAGCATGGTAACCTATTATTCCACCTGGAATAGCCAATAAAAAGTCATTCTTTAAACCTTCAGGATCAGTATATGCCTGATTTTCGTGTATTATCCACTTATTGTTATTATTATATCTTATACTAATAATCAAAGTATTTTTGTTTTCTTCATAATCTTTACTTTTTGCCCATTTATATAAGCCCTTTATGCTCTCCTGTTTAGCAATAAACTCTAAAAGGGTTTCCTGTTGATAAAACCATCGCATCAGTTCTTTCAAAAACCAAGTGGGATACGACCATTGCGGGAATTCAGTGGATGTAATAGCAACAAAATCCATCCTTTGTTGCATATATTTATATAGTATTTGGCTTTGAGGTAAATTCAGCTCAGCAAAGCTTGCATACCCCATCTTTGCAAGTACATGGCTTCCGATGTTATGAGACATGTTTCTTGACATAATCGCCGCAACAGCAGAACGAAGGCTTTGCATTATAGATATCTGAAACATCAGATATCCCGCTAGATATTGCAAATATGACTTAACAAAAATTATAACCCCTTCATTTATGCGATTTTTCTTAAAGATTAAAAAAGAATCAAGTAAGAATACATTTCCATAATAAACAGCTAAATAATAGCTTGTATACTTGGTATATAACTTACGAAGATTTTCTTCCATTTTTTCTTTGTCACCATCTGGGATACGCCTTTTTTCAACAAAATTTCTAAAAATTTTAATAGCTTGTTTCCCTGTTTTTATTTCATAATCACCGGTCTCCTCTTGCACCATTTTATAAAGATACACATTATGTTTTTCCAATAAAGTAAACTGTTCCTTTAAAAGACTTTGCAAATTTTTTTCTGGACTTTTAGGCAGAAATAAGTAAATATTTTTCAATGTTTTATAAATCGCGAAAATTTCTGGATGAACGAATCCTATACTCATATGTAATGCATTGGGAACACTTTTAAAATAGTTTTTTGCAAAATCATTTAAAATTTCTTCTAATTTTTTAACATCACCAAGTTTATCTTTTAACTCATTTATTTTTATCCAACCCTTATATTTAAAAAGTTTTTTACTCATCCCTCTCTTTCAAACTCTCTCAAATTTTTGCATAAATTGGATAAATATAGAGAGATGCCTTTTGTTAATTTTTCCTCTTTTCTCAATTGTTATCACATTTGAATCGCATTTGATCCCTCTAATTTCTTCACAGTTGTGTTTTCCTATAATTTCTACAATTATACCTCTTAATTTATTTTTACCGCCACCTTCTTCCCATAATGCATCAGCGATCCTTTTGGTGATAGTTTCCTGAAGAGCAAAGTTTTTACGACAAGCCCAAAAAACAGTTCGGGTAATTTTTGAAATACCCAAAGTATAACCATTAGGAACCATTCCCACATAGACTTTCACAAATACAGGCAACAAATGGTGAGGACATAAAAAACTATACTCAATCGGGCCTTTGATCAATATACCTTCAAATTCAGTGGGAAACCATCTCAACTTAGGAGGGGGTGTATTAAAACTTTCACTCATCTCATACCAAACTTTTATTAAACGATTTACCGTTTCCTCTATATCACTTACGTTGTCAAATCTATCCCTTATAGTCCTTAAAGCTTTTTTAAGATAATTTTTCAAGTTTTCTTTATCCATTATTTAAAATTAAAATTTTTTCACGGTTTATATACTGAATTTATAGTATGAGCTGTTTTCACTCTAACTTCAGCGATCCTAAATCCACCAGGATATTCATCCGGGGATAATATCTCTTTAAACCTCTTATCAAAAAAATTATAAGTTTCCTCAGCGATTACCTCTGCGGTAGATACTTTATCCAAAACTATAATTCTACAACCTCTAAAAAGTTCTAGAAAAACATCCTTTACTGGATCATCTTCTGAAATAAGAAATGAATGGTCATATTTATCAATAAATTCTTTTATAACACGTTTAACCTTATCCGTATCAATAATCATACCCTGATCATCAAGATGTTCGCTTTCTAAAACAAGCTGTATAGTTAAGGTATGGCCATGGGGGTGTATCTCTTTGTACCTAGTCCACCCTAAAAAGGGCTCCTCTCCTTTAAGTAGTGAAGAACCTCTACTTGCTAATAAATCGTGATTAAACACTCTATGACCTATATCTATCCAGAATTCTTTTATAATTTGATATTTTGGCATTTTTTATCCTCCCCTAATTATTATGGATAATATTCAAAAACGATTCTATTCTTTTGACCTTTTTTAAACTCCACGATAGCAAGGGGAAAATGAGCCTGCCGATTATTATCAATTGTCACATTACCAAACACACTTTCCACTACTTTTAAATTATCAAAAAATTTTGATGGATCTCTTGGATTATTTACTAACGCTTTTAACAAAATCTTTGTTGCTTCGTACGCTTCCATAATAACCAAGTTAGGTTCATTACCGGTTTTTACCTTATAATTATTTATAAAGTTTTCGTATAACTTGCTTTCCGATCTTTTAGCTTCACTCAAAATTGTAGTAAAATATGCTTTCTGTAAATATTTTTCAACTAAAGACAAATAAACAGTTAATATATTAGGACTAACAATTGGTGCTTCGATTTTCGCCTCTTTAATTGCTTTTACAAGAGCAACTAATTGTTCCGCATAAGTAATTAAAAATATAAAATCTGGATTTTTATTTTTGAGCAATAACAATAGCGTACGAAAATCTCTTTGAGAAAGTGGAATTTCCTCTTTAAAAACTATATCTCCCTTAAATTCCCTCATAAAGAGTTCAGAGCTCAAACGACCAAATTCATCATTCACTATAATAATAGCACCTTTTTTTCCCAATTCAGTATATGTGAATTTCGCTAAAATAGATACCTCGTCCTGAACGGGAAAATGATAATTTAAAATATAGGTTTTATCACCTTGAGGTAAATCTGCAAAAGTAAAAATAGTTAATATTCTCTCAGAATTAGCTAATGGAAGTAATGCATTTGCTATAGAAGTCTGAGCCGTTATAATTGCTTTAACTTTATCAACGGTAGATAGTTTACGAAAAGCAGACACAGCTTTTGTTACTTGTCCTTGGTTATCTTCATAAATTATTTTAATATTTGACAAATTTTGTTCTGCAAGTGCAAACTCTATTCCTTCTTTAAGCCAATTACCAAAAATACTTAATTCTCCAGTTAATGGTAATATTGCGCCGATTTTGATGGTTTCGGGTTCTTTGGGTTTCTGGGTGAAGTAGATAGCAATTGCGGCGATTATTACGACAAGGATGGCAAGCGGGATTAGGATTTTTCTTTTCATGGTAGTTGTTTAATTAGTTTTCAATTAGATTTTAATAAATAAAATTTATTTTGTCAAGTTTCAAAGAAAATTTTTTCAAATTTTTCAGTTTCAAGAAATGTCAATGGGTCGTCGCTT
>JAPYWO010000044.1 GCA_028276305.1 Candidatus Thermokryptus sp. | reverse complement strand
CCCGCAAAGAGAAAAAAGGCAACTATCAAACCATCACGCCACACTGAATAGTTAAAATCCTTCAGATTAACCCGGAAGAAGACGACATATAAAATCGTTGAGACGCCAAATCTAACACCAAGGAAAATCAAAGGTGAGACATCTTTAAGGGCGGTCTTAACTATGCTAAATGTTCCACCCCAGATGAGCGTTATGAACAGAAGAAGAAATTCAGCTTTATATTGCTTTCCCATCTATTTAAGGCAAGTTCATTTCGTTTTTAACTGATTTGAGATCAAGATTATCGTCGCCACCGTTGAAGCAACAGCACCAACGGTCAAAATGATATCTTTTGCAAGATTCCAGTAATAAATCGGCTCCCTTACAATTTTTTTAGGGACAAAAATATAATCGCCGGGCTCAATCTCAACATCATCAGCATCGTTCCAAGTGAAAGTTTTTCTCTTAATGACCTTTACATCCCCCTTGCGTGCGAACTGCGTGAAACCGCCAGCTTTTGAAATGTAATATCTGTAATCCTTTCCCTTTTCATAAGAAACAAAACCGGGGGTATTAACCTGACCAAAAACATAAACGAAATTATTCTTCGGCGGGACATAAATCAAATCACCATCTTGCAATTCATAATCTTCTGCGCCAGAAATAACTTTTTCAACATCAATTGAGTTGAACTTAAGCGACTTCAAAAGATCAACTTCATAGGAAAAATAGAGTGAATCAGAACTTGGAAAGACGAAATTTTTCAGCAACAACAATGGAAGAAGCGTATCAATTCGCACAGCTATGGGATTATCAGCCCCACCGTTAATTACCAAGACATTTTGAACATCCGAATACTCAGTCAACCGTGCTTCTTTTAAAATCTGGCTTAACATCGTCCCATTCCTTGAAATAGGATATGTCCCAGGATATTTAACTTCACCAGTGACTGTCACTTTGTAATCCTGTTTCAATGTTCTCTCTTCTGGAACGAAAATTCTATCATTTCTTTCAAGCGATACATCACCAGCCAAGCCATTTAATATATTTTTGAGATTGACATAAATCTTCTCCTTGATTTTGCCTTGCTCATCAAGTCGTGAAATTTCAACCCTTTCAATATCAGCGCTCTCAAGCGTCCCACCAGCGATTTTAATTATGTCGGTAAGTTTATCACCTTCAACGAACTCATAAAGACCGGGTTTATTCACCGCTCCATAAATTGAAACAAATGAATTCGGGTCTCGCCTCTGTAAAACAATCCAATCACCTTCAAGAAGGTAAGGATTGTATCTATCGTCCCCGGTTGCAAAATACTTTCTCAAGTCAACATTTATAACGACGCCATTCCTTCGCAGTTGAATTTTCCTGAAATTGACACTATCAACCATTGACATCTTTCGCATTATCCTAAAAGTATCCGCGGTTTGAAAAGCAAGCGCTAAAGCATTTGAAACCCTGTCAATTGAGCGAACTTTGTACTTTTCATCCCTTGGAGCATAACCAGTTACGGTTATATAAAATGTCCTGGGAGAAACGAGCGTCACTGTCACTTCGCCAGATATATATTTCGTCCTTATTTTTCGTATGATATCTTCTTTGGCATCTTGGAGGGTTCGCCCGGCAACTTTGACCTCGCCAACGGTTGGAATTATCGCGGTTCCTTCAACTGTTACCTGAACGAGAAAATTAAGCGGAGGTGATGTCCATATGTTAACGCTTAAAATATCCCCTGGACCAACGGTATAGGTCTCCGGGTTGATCGGTTTCTCAAGCGTCAAGACATTTGGATCAAAAATCGGGAATTGTAAATTTTGCGCTTGTTTGAAAACATCTCCAAACTTCACAAATCCCTTTTCTTCGCCCATTTTAGTTTCAATCTGACATAAAAGCCCCGCATTAAATAAGACAATTGAAATTATCAAAAGAAGTCGTCGCATCGCTCAACTTTATTTTAATTTTTCAATCTCTCGCCATACCAGAGTTGATAATAATTTTGATACTCCCCACTTATGACTTTCCTCCACCACTCTTCGTTCTGGATATACCAATTTATCGTTTCAGTTATTGCCTCCTCAAAGCCGAAAATCGGCTCCCAACCAAGTTCCCTTTTTATCTTCGTCCAATCCATCGCATATCTTCTGTCGTGCCCAGGTCTGTCCTTGACAAATTTTATCAATGACTCCGGTTTGTTAAGTTTTTTTAGTATCAACTTAACTATATCAATGTTTCGCCATTCGTTACTTGCCCCAATGTTATAAATTTCCCCTGGTTTTCCCCTTTGAATTACAAAGTCAATAGCTCTGCAATGGTCAAGGACATAAATCCAATCGCGGACATTACCACCATCACCATAAACAGGCAGTGGCTTGTCGTTTAACGCATTTATTATCATAAGGGGTATAAGTTTCTCGGGAAATTGATACGGTCCGAAATTATTTGAACACCTTGTTATTATAACTGGAACGCCGAATGTCTTAAAATATGCCCTACATAAAAGGTCAGCGCTCGCTTTGCTTGCTGCATAAGGTGAATTCGGAGAAAGAGGCATATCTTCGGTAAATTTACCTGTCGGACCAAGCGAGCCGTAAACTTCATCGGTTGAAATTTGAATAAATTTTTCAATCCCAAACTTTTTCACCACCTCAAGCAAAACTTGAGTTCCGATGACATTTGTCCGTATGAAAACCTCCGGACCAAGTATGCTCCTGTCAACATGCGACTCAGCAGCAAAGTTTACAATCACATCAACATCAAACTTTCTCACCACATATTCAACAAGCTCTTGGTTACATATATCCCCTTTGACGAAATGATAATTCGGGTTGTCCTCAACATCTCTCAAGTTTTCAAGATTTCCTGCGTAGGTGAGTTTATCAAGATTTACAACCGTTAAATCGGGATAGTTTTGTAACATATAGCGGACGAAATTACTCCCGATGAAACCTGCGCCACCGGTTACAAGGATACTTTGCATTAAAAAAATTCCCTTTTTAATTTTCAATTTGAGGCGACAAATTTCAAATTAATCTATGAAAATGCCACCAAAAAAACAATTATGAGACGACTCATCCTCGCTTTAATTCTCCTCAACACCTTGTGCATGGCGCAGGTGAAGGAAATTAGAATAAAAATTTCAAAAGATGACACACTTATAAACCTTCCGCATAGGTTCATCATCCCCGGAAGCGAAATTTTAAAAATTGACTCAATTTTAATTCTCCCCGGAATTCACTACACAATTGACTATGGAAGCGGGAAGATAATTCTTAACAAAAATCTCTTGCACAAGTTTGAATCGGAAGTTGAAGTGTATGTCCATTACAAAGCGATACCGATTGAGGATAAATTTTTTAAATACAGAAAAATAACTTCATCGGACTCAAATCCGTCAACAGGCGAAACCCATTTAATTGAGACGAAAAATGATGCGTCAACTCCCTATTTCGGCAATATCAGAAAAAATGGAAGCATCGTAAGGGGATTTACACTTGGAAGTAATCGCGACCTCGTGCTTCAATCTGGTTTCAACCTCCAACTTTCAGGCAACTTGACAAAGGATGTTGAAGTTGTGGCTTCTCTAACGGACGAAAACATACCGATTCAACCTGAGGGTAACACACAAACGCTTCAGGAGATAGATAAAATTTTCATCCAGGTGAAATCAAAAAATCTATTTGCAACTTTCGGCGATTATGATATCGGCTATCAATTCAGCGATGAAAAAAATTTATATTTCAAAGATACGCCTGAATTCGCCTCCCTCAGGAGAAGATTACAAGGTGGTAAATTTCAAGGTGAATTTGAAGGAGGATTTTTAAAGACGCGAAATACATTCGCCATTGCTTCCTCCAGAGGAAAATTTGCGACAAATTATTTCAATGGGATTGATGGATTACAAGGTCCTTATAAATTGACGGGTCAAAATGGCGAAAGAGACATAATCATCATCGCTGGAACTGAAAAGGTTTATGTTGACGGGGAGCTTATGATGCGCGGGGAAAGCAATGATTATGTAATTGACTACTCAACCGCGGAGATAACATTCACTCCAAACCGTCTCATCACCTCAGCATCAAGGATAACTGTTGACTTTCAATATACCGATAGAAAATATGCGCGAAATTTTTTCGGCATCGTCTCTGATAATCTATTTCTTGATGAAAAGTTTAATTTTACTGTCTCGTATTTTTACGATGCGGATAATAAAAACGCCCCGATAGATATCGCCCTGACGCAATCAGACATTGAGATATTGCGATCAAGCGGTGACGATCAATTCAAAGCGGTGAAAAGTGGTGTCATCTTCGTCGGATTTGATTCCGTAAAAGGAATTGGTAAAGGTCAATATGTAAAAAAAGATACCCTCATTGATTCAACAAAACTTGAAATCTTTGTTTATTCACCAGGAGATAAAGAAGCGCTATATTCCGTGAGTTTTTCCTATGTCGGACACGGGAAAGGTGATTACATACGGAAAGGGATAGGGAAATACGAGTTCGCAGGAAAAGGTAAAGGTGAATATCTACCAATTGTTTTCATACCTGCCCCTCAATCTTCACAACTTTTTGATTTAAAAGCGAAATACAAGATAGAGAAATTTGAATTTTCGCTTGAAACGGGAATCAGCAATTTTGATAAAAACCAGTTTTCAAATCTTGATGACGGAGATAATCGTGGGTTGGCGCTCAAGTATGGTCTGGCTTATTCAAGTGGGGAGATATCGGATAAGGGCTTGAGAAAAATTAATTTCAACTTGTTCCAAAGGCAGATAAATAAAAATTTTGTCGGAATAGACAGATACAACGCTGTTGAATTCAACCGAAGATGGAACTTGATGAACGAAAGCGAAAACCTCAATGAATCAATAATTGAATCATCTTTACAAATTGAACTCTTTAGAAAAAGCTTGGTTGTCGGGAGTTTCGGCGTTCTAAAAAACGAGGACAAATTCAAAACCAACAGAACAACATTTGAAGTTAAGTTTGAGGAAGATAAACTTCCCGAGTTTAGAAATGTCGCTGAGATTTTAATTTCAAAATCAAGCGATTTAAACTCTAAATGGCTAAGGGATAAAGGTGGTGCAAGATACAAAGTTGGTTTTCTTTCGCCGTTTGTCAATTACGAAGCGGAGTTGAAAACTGTAAAAAGGGGTGATTCTTTAAGTTATGAAAGTTTCAGATTCACGAGGTTAATACCCGGCTTTTTGTTTTATCTCAAGAAATTAACATTTGAGTTCTCATACGAAACGAGGTTTGATGATGTCGTAAAGGGTGGAACTTTTTCAAGGGCGAGTGTGACGAAAAATCAAAACTATAAATTAAAATTTGAAAGCAACAGGTTTGGTCTTAACGCTGACTTGACCTTTAACAAAAAAACTTTCACAGGTGAAGATACAAAGAAAGAGATCAACAACGCAATAGCAAGATTGCAGGGCAGAATGGAGCTCTTTAACAGTTCCATAAGGTCTAATTTCATTTATCGGGCGATGACAAGATTGGTAACCCGTCTTGAACCGATCTTCATAAAAGTTCAACCTGGCACAGGAAATTACAGATACCTTGGTGATTTGAACCGCAATGGTATTCAAGACCCAAATGAATTTGAACTGACAAAATTTGACGGCGATTATATCATGCTTACTGTCCCGGGAACCGAATCTATACCAACAGCAAATGTTGAAGCGAGTTTGAATGTCAGATTTAGCCCGGGGAGATTATCAAAAATTTTTTCATCCCTTTCAACCGAAACATACTTTCAAGTTTCTGAAAGCAGCGTTGAACCATGGCAGAGAATTTACTTTTTGAAGTTTAGATATTTTCAGCAAGAAAACAAGACGATAAACGGCGCATTGACAATTAGGCAAGATGTGCTTCTTTTTGAGAACAACAAAAAGTTCAACTTGAGATATAGAATTCTAAAAACCGGGGCGATGTATTCTTACAACATCGCAACGAGGACGACATCAAATATAGAAAATTCGGTGCGGTTGAGATGGTATCCCGAGGAGGAGCTTGGATTTCAATGGGAGGTCTCAAGAAAAGCAAAAAAATCAACGGGCGGTTTTAAATTTGGTGATACTTTTGAGATACAAGGCAAGGGATTAAACCTTGAAATTTTTTATAAACCCTTTAACTTCACTGAGTTAAGTTTAGGTATAGGTGTTGCAAGGAACAATGATTTTAAAAATAATAAAAAAGCCGATTTAAATCGTCAAAGCGTGAAACTCAGTTGGCTTTTCATCAATAAGGGTAGGATTGATTTTGAAGTTGAAAGAAACGAGGCGATAACAGGCGGTGTTGGAAATATTGTGTATGAACTTGTTGAGGGGAACTATCAGGGGAAGATTTTAACATTCAGATTGACGGGGTCTTATAATGTTGGCGATTATATTCAAGTTAATGGGAATTACAATGCCCGTTTAACATCGGGTTCAACTGTACACATTGCACAGGTTGAAGTGAGGGTTTATTTTTAATTATCAAAAGAGTCGGGGCGCCCGGACTCGAACCGGGGACCTCTTGGTCCCGAACCAAGCGCGCTAACCATCTGCGCTACGCCCCGAATTTCAGGGAAAATTTAAACAAAATCAGAAAAATTTTCAAATAAAGTATGCAAAAAGGGGCAAGCGAAATGCTTGCCCCAAAAAGTTAAACCGTGACTTTCTCCTCGTGGATTATTTTAGTCCCGAGTAATTCAAGGAACTTCGCAAGCCAGTCGGGGTGAGCTGGCCAAGCTGGCGCAGTCACGATATTCCCATCAACTATCGCTTTATCCCACGGAAGCTCAACATATTCCCCACCCGCAACTTTAACTTCCGGTCCAACAGCTGGATAAGCGTTGATTTTCCGTCCCTTCACAACTCCAGCAGCTGTTAACACCTGCGCCCCGTGACAAATTGCTGCGATTGGTTTGTTGTTCTCAGCGAAATGACGAACGATTTCAAGAACTCGCTCGTTCATCCTGATATACTCCGGAGCCCTTCCACCCGGAATGACAAGCGCATCATAATCAGCGGGATTGATGTTGTCAAATGTCGCATTAAGTGTAAAATTGTGCCCGGGTTTCTCACTGTAAGTTTGATCACCTTCAAAATCGTGAACAGCTGTTCTCACCTTTTCGCCCGCTTTTTTACCCGGGCAAACAGCATGAACGGTATGCCCAACCATTTGAAGCGCCTGAAAAGGCACCATCACTTCATAATCCTCTACAAAATCGCCAACAAGCATCAAAATTTTTTTCCCCGCCATGTTACCCTCCAAATTTTTGTTTTTAACTTTGCAAGTTTAATTTAAATAAATGAAATCATTTTGTCAAGTGGAAAAACTTCAAAAGAGTTCAAGGGTTCTCAAAATTTCATCGTATAAAAAATCATTTGCAACCAAAACACCTCTTCTTTTCACATCTTCCTCATTGTAAACGATTTTTTCCCTAATATATCTGTCATTTTTAAACCAGATTCCTCTGCGATAACTTGCGCCCCGGCAAGGTCCCATTCGCTTTTGTCAAAAAAACTCACAACTGCATCAGCCCAACCACTTGCAACACTTACAATTTTGTATGCAATGCTTTCTCTGAATTTCACCGAGCTGAAATTTCCAGCCAACAGCTTGGCTTTGTCAACCTTTTCAAATTCCTTTGCGCTTATCGTCAAAGACGCCTCTTTCATTAATGTTTTAAAACATGGCTTTATCCTCTGATCGTTCAAATAACTTCCCTCACCACGAACCGCATAATAAAGTTCATCAGCCACAGGATTATAAACCACCCCAACTACAGGAGTTTTATCTTCAACAAGCGCAATTGAAATT
>JAPYWO010000043.1 GCA_028276305.1 Candidatus Thermokryptus sp. | reverse complement strand
AAAAATTTCGGAGGTACGCCATGAAGAGATTTTTGAGTTTCATTTTAAGCGTTATTCTTTCAGCATCTGTTTTTTCCCAAGATGTTGAGAAGGCGATCAAAAGGATGACACAACCAGATGTCATGGTCGTAGTGGATGAGTATGTTGATGGAAATTTCGTTGGGACGCGGACTATTGCTGTTAGCATTGAAAACGAACTTTTAAAAGAGGGGTTTAAGGTTATTGATTATCATATGTTTGAAAATCTGAGGGCAAAAGAACTTGAAGCGTCCGAGGGAAATCCTGAAAAAGCAAGGGAATATTCAAACCGTTTTGGCGCTGAAATTATAATTCTTGGATATGCACAAGCGGAATACGGTGGGGAAACGGAGTTTTACGATGTAAAACAGCATAAATACACAGGACAGGTTGACATTAAAATTATTTATGCTGAGACAGGTGAATTGATAGGTTCAGTTACAGCGAGTGACAGGAGATTTGGTCAAGATAAAAAGGGAGCAGTGAATGCATTGTTTAAAAGTTTAGCTTCAAAGGTTACTAAAAATGTCGTGAGCAAGTTAAAAGAGAGAATGAAAGAGGAGGAGCAAGCGAAGAAAATTGAAATAGCTGTTTATGGGATTTCACCAAGCAAGGCACTTGCGCTTGAATCAGAGTTAAAAGATGCGATTTCATCTGTTAAGGCGTTAAAATATAAGTTTTTTGACACAAATGTCCTTGTCTTTGATGCTATCATTTCTAGTGAAGAGCAACTTAGGCGTGAGCTGGCAAATTATGGGAAGCTTAAAATTGTGAAATTGACCCCAAGGAGAGTAACCCTGAGCCCGCCTGAGATGGAGAAGGAAGCAAAATCAACAGCGACAGAGGCGATACTTGATATAGTTGATTTTTCAATACCGCCGATTTTCCCATCCCAATATAGTTTTTATGCTTATAATCCGATCGGTCAATTGACGGTTGAAAATCCGACGAATAGAGAGGTTCGCAATGTTAAAATTTCAATTTTGATCCCGGATTATATGAAAGTGCCAAGTGAGAAAGTCGTTCCGGTGATTAAGCCGAATTCAAAAGAGCAAATAACTGTTCCTGTCACATTTGACATCAAATCGTTGTTGAAGTTGAATGAAAATGTAATCGCGCAAGCGCAGGCAAAAGTTACCTACACATCTGGTGGCAAAGTTGAAGAGAGGAGTTTGTCAAAGCCGGTGACGATTTATAATAGAAATTCTATTTCGTGGAGGATTCCCGAATCGGTTTGTTCTTTTGTCACACCGAGTGACGAGGTCGTGAAAGAATTTGCAAGGGCTGTTCTTGGCTCGGTTAAACTTCCCGAGACGAACCTTCCAAGGAATGTGATCAATGCAATCGTCATTTATAATGCTGTTCGCACATACGGGATCAAATATGTTTCCGACCCTTGGAAAGTCGCAGGTGGGGAGATTCTTGACAATGTTTATTTCCCGAGGGAGTTGCTTTATTATAAATCTGGTGATTGTGATGACCATGCTATTTTGCTTGCCTCTCTTCTTGAAAGCGTTGGAATTAGGTCGGCTTTTATACTTACATCTGATCACATATTTTTGATTTTTGATACAGGTGTTCCAAAGAAGAACGCTTATCTTGTGAGTTTTAATCCCAGTGATTACATAATTTACGATGGCAGTGTTTGGTTGCCAATAGAGACGACCTTGATAAATGAATCCTTCATAACGGCTTGGAAGACAGGTGCAGAGGAGTATTATAAACTTGGTGGTTTAGATAAGATTGGAGCATCCGAAGTTAAAGAAGGTATAACTTTTAAATCGGGAAATGTCTATATAATTGATGTTCATCGGGGATGGAAAGTTTTTCCGCCCGTTGATGTTGAAGGACTCCCAGGACCACAGACAAAACCGGATATTTCACTTGTCTCGTCAAGTACATCAAAGGATATAGATATGTTCAAGGAAAGTTACAGGCAGACATTAACAGAAATGATCAATACGCTTGGAAGCAAAGGAGATGAGGTTTCAATTAATAAAATTGCAAGGATACTTGTTTTGTTTGATAGGTATGATGATGCTGAAAAATATGTCTCAAAATTTTCCGGCGCTGTGACATATAATTCCCTCGGTAATATTTACTTTTTGAAAAATGAACCCACAAAGGCGTTTGAATTTTACAAGAAAAGCATTGAACTTGATCCCAACGATGGGGGCGTTTATCTTAACGCTGGTCTTCTCTTTTATTTGAACGATGAACCCAAAACGGCGCAGGAATTTTTTGAGCTGGCGATATCTAAATTTAAAACACCGGAAGAAGCATACGAAGTGCTCGGAATTGAAGATATATTGCGGGAGTTTGAGGGTGTAGCAGCTGAAAAGAAAGATGTTTCAAAGAAGCAAGTTTCAAAGGAGGAGTTGAAAAAATTAATTGAAGAAGCTTCAAAGGTATCAACTCAACAGTCAAAGAAAGGGAAGGAATACAAAAAAGAGGAAATTTTTGAGAAGGGACAGAATGTCTTTGTATTTGGAGGTAGAAGAGGAGCTGACCCGACACAATTGCAGACGGTTAAATCGCTACTTTACTGGAAGTTTTAAATTTTGAGTTTTTGATCGGTAAGATTAAATTATCTCTGCTTGATAAATTAAATTTTCCGCTTGTGATGAAGTTTTTTCAGCGAAAGAGGATTAGGTATGCACCATTCGGCATGTTGTTTGCTACGGTTTCAATTTTGCTTGCTTTCCTCTTGTTTAAGACGGATATATTTGGAGGTTTCTTCAAAGCGCTTGAATATAAGTCACTTGATGTTATGTTCAAATGGCGTGGCGCTGTGCTTCCAAATCCAAATTTAATAATCGTCAAGATTGACGAAAGGGAACTTATAGATTTCGGCTACCCAATTCCCCACAACATTACAGCCCAAGCGATATACTACATGACTGAAGCGGGTGCAAAGGCAATAGGTATAGACCTTTTTCTAAACAAGCAGAGCGAAGAAGCGTTAAACAAACTACTTGTATATTCAACTGAACATTCAAATGTTTACCTTGCTGTTGGACCTTATCGTCCAAGTGGGATTTCCGATGAAGAGGTTGACTTTTATGTAGACAGCCTTGTTCATTATAAAGTGAGCAAATGGGGTGTTCCAATTCAGCCACAAATGAAGGGATATTTCCATCGTTCTGTCACATTTGCTGGTAAGTCATTTGATGAACTTGTTGATGCTTGCTCGGGAATTGGGCATGTTGCAATTTTGCCCGACCCTTTTGATGGGGTACAGCGTCGTGTCCCGTTGTTTGTTGAGTATGCCGGTAGGATTTACCCATCTCTTGGAGCTGTGCTCGCATTTGAATATCTCGGAATTGATTATAAAAATGTGAAGATAACAAAAAAGAGAAATGAGATTGTTTTTTCTTTTGATGGGCTTCAAATACCGACAAGCTTAAAGTCGGAACTTTTTGTTAACTATGCTGGACCCGACACAATTTTTAGGCAAGTTTCGCTTTATAAGGTTATTGAGGCGGGGATGAATGGAGATAAGGAATTTTTATCGCAGTTTAAAAATGCGGTCGTCATCATAGGACCAACTGCTCGCTCGCTTGGGGACCTTGGACCAAATCCTTTCTCTGAAAAATCCCCAAATGTTTACATACATGCGAATGTTTTTAACACCATCGTATCGCAAAATTTTATCCGTCCAGTTAGCTGGCGGGTTCAACTTCTAATTATGATAGTATTAACGATGATAGTTGGTATTTCTGGCTTTATAACGAAGTTTCACAATAGTTTAATTTTAACGGTAGCGATACTCGTTGGATATTTCGCCTTTTCATTTTTATCGTTCACGCAACTTTTAAGATGGTTTTACAATGCTGAGCCAACGCTTAGCATTTTAATTTGCTATATTTCTTCGGTGAGCTATTTGACGATAAGGGAGAATAAGCAAAAACAGCAGATAAGAAGTATGTTTGAAAAATATGTTGATGCTTCCGTTGTTGATAAATTGATTGAAAATCCAGAGCTTATGGCTTTGGGTGGGGAGGAGAGAGAATTGACGATTTTGTTCAGCGATATACAAGGTTTCACAACGATGAGCGAGAAGTTGACGCCACATGAACTTGTAACTTTGTTAAATGAACTCCTTGATGAACTCTCGCTTATAATTTTTAAGAACAAGGGGACGATTGACAAGTACATAGGCGATGCGATTATGGCCTTTTGGGGAGCCCCGATCCCGGATGAAAACCATGCATACAATGCTTGTGTCACAGCAATTGAAATGCAGGAGAAATTAAAAGAACTTCGTGAAAGATGGAAAAAGCTCGGTAGACCTGAAATAAAAATGCGAATCGGTATAAACACTGGAAAAGTCATTGTCGGGAACATGGGTTCAAAGGTTAAATTCAATTACACTGTGATAGGGGATGATGTGAATCTTGCATCTCGGCTTGAGGGTGCAAATAAAGAATATGGGACAAGTATAATGATAGGCGAATCAACCTACGAGAAAGTTAAAGATAAAGTCGTCGCGAGGGAACTTGACCTTCTTGTTGTCAAGGGTAAAACTGAACCTGTTAAGGTTTATGAACTTATAGGTCTTGTTAACAATACATTGCCAAGTTGGATAAATGAGTTTATTGAAGTTTATCACGAGGCGTTGAAGCTTTACCGCGAGAGGGAATGGGATAGGGCGATTGAATTATTTTCAAGGGCGCTTGAGATTTACCCAGACGATTATACTTGCAAGTTATATATTCAGCGATGTTTATATTTCAAAGAGGTCCCACCACCTGAAGATTGGAGCGGTGTTTTCGTGATGCAAACCAAGTGAAATTTTGATCAAATGGAACTAACGGAAGAACATATAACATCAAATCTTGGGACGACGATTTTCGGAAGGAGAATAATTTCCTTTAAAAGTATAAAATCCACGATGGACTATGCAAAATCACTTGCTGAAAGAGATGAACCGGAGGGAACGGTTGTTATAGCTGATTATCAGTCAAAAGGGAGAGGTAGATTTGGGCGGGTTTGGATGTCGGAGCCAGGGAAAAATATCTTGATGTCAATTATAATCCGACCTTCAATACCGCTTGAAAAGTTTGGTTTGATTTCATTTTTAAGCGCTGTTTCCGTGGCTGAAGCGATTGAGAAAATCGCAAATGTTAAAGTTAACACCAAATGGCCAAACGACCTTTTGATAAACGGGAGAAAAGTTTCCGGGATACTTATGGAGGCGTCAATAACCGCTGATAAAGGCGATTTTGTTATACTTGGAATCGGCGTCAATGTGAATCAAGAAGAGTTCCCAAAGGAAATTAAAAATTATGCGACTTCACTTTTAATTGAGACAGGAAAATATTACGACAGGATTGCTCTCCTTCAAGAAATTTTGCGCTCGCTTGAGTCAAATTATCTAAAAATCAATCAAACCCATGATTTCACCGAAATTATGAAAAAGTGGAAAGAGAAATGTTCAATGCTCGGCAAGGAAATTACCCTTATACACGCAGGTAAGACGATAAATGGAACTGCTGTTGATGTTGATTCCAAAGGATTCCTTCAGCTCAAAGTAGGGGAATCTACAATCAGTTTATCTTCGGGGGAAGTGACCATTGTCAAGTGAGATCAAAGCGATAAAAATTTGGCTGATTCAATTAGTTTTATCGTGTATGGATGCGAGGGCTTTGATAGGACAACTGGGGTATCACCGCTTTCAACGATTTTGCCTTTGTGCATGACATAAACTCTTTTTGATATTTTTGTTACGATGCCGAAGTTATGAGTTATAAGTAGAATAGATGTTTTGTATTCCTTTTGGAGTGAATTGAAAAGTTCAAGGATTTGGTATTGGGTTAGGGCATCAACCGATGATGTTGGCTCGTCGGCGATGACAAGCTTAGGTTTAAGTGCGAAAGCAATCGCTATTAAAATCCTCTGTTTCAATCCACCTGAAAGTTGATGTGGGTAAAGATCAAAAATTTTTCCCGGCTCCCTTATTCCGATTTTTTCAAATAGTTCAAAAACCTTTTTGCGTGCTTCTTTTTTGTTCATCATAAAGTGAGATGTGAAAACCTCAGCTACCTGTTGTCCAACTGAGAGGACGGGGTTTAACGAGTTTGAAACATCTTGAAAAATTATGCTTATTTCGCGACCTCTGATTTTTCTCATTGTGTCTTCATCAACTTTCAAAAGATCAATCTCGTCTTTCCATAGAATTTCGCCATTTACAATTTTACCGGGCGGATCAATGAGCCGAACGATGGATAATGCTGTTACGCTTTTGCCACTTCCGGATTCTCCCACAAAAGCGACGGTTTCACCTTCATCTATTTCAAAAGAAATCTCGTCAACTGCTTTTATAATTTTGCCATCGCTTGGGAAATGTACAGCGAGATTTTTAACCCTTAAAAGCAATTTACTTTGATTCAATTATTCTTTTAGCTCCGTTGAATCTCTTGCGGTAATATGGATCGTTGATTGAAGAAATTGTAACGCCTTCACTTACGCTTGCGTGTGCGAAAAATCCATCGCCAATGTAAATCCCAACATGCGAAGCTATTTCCCCGGTCGTGTTGAAAAATAAAAGGTCACCAATCTCAAGAGAGTCAGGATTGGTTATCAACCTTCCAAGTTTGAACTGTTCAGATGTCGTCCTCGGTAAGTTCAAACCAATTGCGTTTTTAAAGACAACCATCGTGAAGTATGAACAATCCATTTCTTCTTTTTTATATGGTGTGCCGATGTAGTTTTTGACCTCGTTGATGATAGCTTTTCTGAAGTCGGATGGTTTTGCTTCCTTTGGAATTGTTTTTTCTGTGATGCTTGAATATCTTACTGCGGGTGAGCATGAGATGAGAAGCAAGCATAGAAAAATTATCGCTCTCACTTTAGGATAAATTTTTTTAAAAAGACCCGACCAAATGGGCGGTCGGGGCAAATTAACCAAGATATGCTCTAAGGGCTTTGCTTCTGGAGTGATGTCTAAGCTTTCGGATGGCTTTTTCCTTAATCTGTCTAACCCTTTCTCTTGTAAGTTTGAATTTTTCACCGATCTCTTCAAGTGTGAGTGGATGTTCATATCCGATCCCGAAGTAAAGCTTAACAACTTCCCTTTCCCTTTGATCAAGCGTGCTAAGCGCTTCTTCAATTTCTTTTCTAAGGGATTCTCTCATCAATTCATGGTCGGGCATCGGGTCATTTTCATTAGGCATTATGTCAAGGAGTTTGTTATCCTCTCCTTGTACGAAGGGAGCGTCCATGGAGATATGTTTTCCTGAAATTTTCAAAGTATCAGCAACCTCATACACGCTCATGTCAAGTTCCTCGGCAAGTTCATTGGTGCTGGGCTCCCTTTCAAATTCCTGTTCAAGTTGGCTTAGTTTTTTCCCTATCTTATTCAAAGCGCCAACTCTATTGAGAGGCAAACGAACGATTCTTGATTGTTCAGCCAGCGCTTGAAGTATTGATTGTCTTATCCACCAGACAGCGTAAGAGATAAATTTAAATCCCCTCGTTTCATCAAATCTTTTCGCTGCTTTTATCAGTCCGAGGTTGCCCTCGTTTATCAGGTCTCCGAGTGGGAGACCTTGGTTTTGATATTGCTTTGCGACGCTGACGACGAAACGAAGATTTGCTTGAATCAATCTTTCAAGTGCTTTCTCGTCCCCTTGTTTAGCTCTTCTTGCAAGTTCAATTTCCTCCTCTGGCGTGAGGAGTTCGTATTTGCCTATTTCCTGAAGATACTTATCAATTGAAATACTTTCGCGATTTGTTATGGTTTTCGTGATTCTCACCATAGTTTTGCGACTCACCTCTTTTCTTTTTTGTTTCTATTTATACAAGTCAATTTTTTCAATTATTCC